>CAMCBE010000098.1 GCA_945872805.1 Chitinophaga pinensis
CCTGATAGGTCAAAATATGGGAATAAGTACATTTGGCCATTGTATTCTTCATTTGATATTTTCATTTCTGATTTAAAGGGAAACATTACTAAACAGCTTACTAATACTCCCGGATATGATGCAGAAGCCACAATTTCTCCAGATGGAAAAACAATGGTCTTTACGTCAACACGTGATGGCGATATTGATCTGTATACAATGAATTTAAAAACGGGTAAAACAAAGCGAATTACGGATCAATTAGGATATGACGGAGGCGCATGGTTTAGTCCTGATGGCACGAAACTGATTTGGCGTGCGTCTAGACCTAAATCTGAAAAAGACATTAAAGAGTATAAAGACTTGTTGAAAGAAAACTTAGTAGCACCTACTAGCATGGAGGTTTATATTGCCAACGCAGACGGATCGAATATTAAACAGGTGAGTAGCTTTGGACAAGCCAATTGGGCACCTGCTTATATGCCTGATAACGAGACAATTATTTTCGCTTCAAATCACGAGTATAAACGCGGATTTCCTTTCAATCTGTATACTATGAAAGAAGATGGTTCAGCGCTAACCAAAATTAGCCGTGATAAAGGGTTTGACGCGTTTCCCATGTTTAGTGCCGATGGTAAAAAAATTGTTTTTTGTTCAAATAGGAACAATGGTGGAACCCGTGATACCAATATATTTATAGCTGACTGGGTAGACTAGTTCAGGTTCAATTCTCCATTAAGGTTGAGGCCAATTATTCCCATTCAATAGTTGCTGGGGGCTTACTCGATATATCGTATACTACACGATTGATTCCTCTTACCTGGTTGATGATTTCGTTTGATACCTCACCTAAAAATTCATAGGGGAGGTGAGCCCAATCAGCAGTCATGCCATCTACAGAAGTTACTGCTCTAAGTGCAATAGTGAATTCATAGGTTCGTTCGTCACCCATTACTCCAACTGATTTTACAGGCAGTAGAATAGCGCCAGCTTGCCATACTTTATCATATAGCGAATGTTTTTTTAATGACTCAATGTAAATGTCATCAGCCGCCTGAAGTAATCTGACTTTGTCTTCAGTTATTTCTCCTAAAATGCGAATAGCTAAGCCAGGTCCAGGAAATGGATGCCTAAATAATAAATTATCAGGAATACCAAGTTCTAAGCCTACTTTTCTAACCTCATCTTTAAATAAAGACCTCAGGGGTTCGATTAGTTTAAGCTTCATTGTTTCGGGCAGTCCACCAACATTGTGATGTGATTTTATCATAACTGATGGGCCATGCACTGAAACGCTTTCAATTACATCTGGGTAGATTGTGCCTTGACCTAAAAAGGAAACATCTGTTAGCTCATGCGACTCCTTGTCGAACACTTCTATAAAGGTTCTGCCAATTGCCTTTCGTTTGTCTTCTGGATTAGACAATCCCGATAGGGCATCATAGAATACTTTTTTTGCATCTACACCTTTTACGTTAAGGTCAAGCTGCTCGTATGTTTTTAAAACAGATTCAAATTCATTTTTTCTTAGCAATCCATTGTCTACAAAAATACCAAATAGATTCTTTCCGATTGCACGGTGGATAAGGGTTGCCGCAACAGTAGAGTCAACGCCACCACTTAATCCCATAACAACTTTACGGTCTCCAATATGCTCTTTTAATGAATTTACCGTATCGGTAATAAAGTGTGCTGGAGTCCAATCACCCGAACATTCGCAGATGGAGTACAAGAAATTTTGAATTATTTTCTTTCCAAATTCTGAATGATATACTTCAGGGTGAAATTGAAGTCCAAAAATTTCATGACATGCGGGTTCGGTCACCTTAAATGCAGCTACAGGGATTGAATTTGTTGTAGCCAATAATTGTGCATTTTCAGGAAGTGCTAAGATGGAATCGCCATGGCTCATCCAGACTTGTGAACTGGCTGGAACTTCATTGAGTAATCGATCATTTACATTTTTTTGTAGGATGGCTCTGCCAAATTCTCTTTTTTCTGACTTTTCAACACGGCCTCCAAAATATTTAGAAATCAATTGTGCCCCATAGCAAAGTCCAAGTATATGGTGTTTTGAGGCTAATGCCTTGATGTCAATGAGTGGAGCATTAGGGTCGTTCACTGAAAAGGGAGATCCTGATAGAATAATCCCTTTTAAGTCTGGTCCAAAGCTAACTTCCTTGTGGTATGGAATGATTTCGCAATAAACATTGGCTTCCCTTACAGCTCGTGCTATTAGTTGGGTATACTGGGAGCCAAAATCGAGTATTATAATTTTTTCTGTCATAGAGACTGCGAAGATAAGTCTTAGACAAAGCACTTTAATGACCTAGAGGCTAAAAAAAAGGAGAATATCTAGTTGATATTCTCCTTTTTGAATAATTTCTATGTGATTAAGCTATTTTGGCAATAGCTTTAGTCAACGAGCTTTTAAGGTTTGCCGCCTTATTTTTATGAATAACTCCTTTCTTAGCTAGTTTATCAATTTTGCTCAAAACAGCTGGTAAATTTTCATTTGCAGCTGCTGAATCAGTTGTTGCGCGTAAATCACGCATAGCATTACGGGTTGTTTTACCAACATAACGATTTTGCTCTCTGCGTTTTGCTACTTGACGTACATCTTTTTTGGTTGCCTTGTGATTTGCCATCCTTTCTTAATTTTTCTTTTATCGGGATGCGAAGGTAGGAATACTCATCATATCCACCAAAAATATACTCGATTTGTCTTTAAATTCCTGCTTTTTTGCTAAATATTCCTGTTATTTTTTCGGACTAAATGAACGATATTTGCGGAACTTTTGTCTATTAATATTTATCTTCTCTTCCTATGAAGGACTTTTCCTATATCACGGCATCTCACCCATCTTATATTGAGCAGCTTTATCAAGATTTTTCTAGGTCACCAGAGAGTATTGACCCAGATTTGAGGAAGTTTTTTGAGGGATTTGATTTTGCCGTTTCAAGATTGAACGGGACAGATTCTGCAGCACAATCGGTAGACGCTTCTGTTGATTGGAAAAAAGAACTCGGTGTTTATCGTTTAATCTTAGGGTACCGTAATAAAGGCCATCTTATTGCTAAGACAAACCCAATAAGAACCCGAAAGGATCGTCAGGCGAATCTTGATCTTGGATTTTTTGGCTTGTCTGATGCCGATTTGAGTGCTCGTTTTTTTGCAGGTAATCTAATCGGATTAGGCACTACAACGCTTAACGAAATTCAGAGTCATTTAGAGAAATGTTATGCCAATCATGTTGGTATTGAATTCAAATACATCAGCAATCAGGCTAAGATTGATTTTTTGACCAAGGAGATGGAGTTGAATTTCACACAGCCTATGTCATTTGATAAAAAGAAACGCATCCTTGAAAAACTTAATCAAGGGGTGATTTTTGAAAAGTTTTTACACACAAAATATATTGGACAAAAACGGTTCTCTCTTGAAGGGGGTGAAACTACCATAGCGGCTCTTGATGCAATGATTAACATTGCTTGTGAAAATGATGTGCAGGAAGTGGTAATAGGAATGGCACATAGAGGGCGACTTAATGTATTGGCTAATATCATGGGTAAGACCTATGAGGAGATTTTTAGCGAGTTTGAAGGGAAGTCTACACCCGACCAAACGATGGGAAGCGGGGATGTAAAATATCATTTGGGATATGGAAGTGAGGTGGAAACTACTTCAGGCAAAACAATTTCACTCAAGTTGATGCCTAATCCTTCGCACCTTGAAGCCGTTGATCCAGTGGTATTAGGCTTTTCTAGGGCCAAGGCCGATGTTATGTATGCAAGTAAATACGATGCAATTCTACCCGTGTTGATTCATGGGGATGCGTCCGTAGCAGGTCAAGGAATTGTATATGAAATTTTACAAATGTCCGGTCTCGATGGCTATTATACAGGGGGAACAATTCATTTCGTAATTAATAATCAAATTGGATTTACGACAAATTTTGAAGATGCCAGAACATCTGATTATTGTACTTCACTTGCTGCAATGGTGCAAGCACCTGTGATGCATGTTAATGGCGATGATCCTGAAGCGGTAGTAAAGTGTATGGAAATAGCTACTCGCTATAGACAAGAATTTAATAGTGATGTTTTTGTTGATATGGTTTGTTACAGGAGGCATGGACACAATGAAGGAGATGACCCAAAATTCACTCAACCTCATTTGTACTCAATCATTGAGAAACATCCAAATCCTAGAGAGACGTATTTGAATTATCTGCAGCAGCAAGAAAATCCAGAAATGCAGTCGCTTGCTACGGATATGGAGAAGAAATTTTGGTCTGATTTGCAAGAAAGGCTTGATGAAATAAAGCAGAACCCACTTCCTTACAAATACCAAGCCCCTGAGTTGGTTTGGCGTAGTTTGAGAAAAGCAACGTCTGAAGATTTTGATGCATCTCCTGATACGTCAATTAAGGAAGCAGATTTTCGCCTCTTATTTGATGCATTGATGGATATTCCAGTAGAATTTAAGCCATTAAAGAAGATTCAAAAACTCATTCATGATAAAGTAGTCTTGCTTTCTAAGGATAACAAAGTGGATTGGGCTACAGCTGAACTACTTGCTTATTCAAGTCTTCTGTTTGAAGGGAAGGAAGTTCGCATGAGTGGTCAAGACGTGAAACGTGGTACGTTTAGTCATCGCCATGCTGTATTGATGGATGAAGTTTCTGACGCCCAATACAACCGGGTAGAAAATACACCCGGAGGAAAGGGGAAATTCAGAATTTATAATTCATTGCTCAGCGAATATGGTGTACTTGGATTTGAATATGGATATGCATTAGCTAATCCCGCTGTATTGGTGATTTGGGAAGCTCAATTTGGAGACTTTTCAAATGGTGCTCAAACAATGATTGATCAATTCATTTCAAGTGCAGAACAAAAATGGAATAGGATGAATGGGGTAGTAATGTTACTTCCTCATGGTTACGAAGGGCAAGGTCCTGAACACAGTAGTGCTAGAATGGAACGTTTTCTTCAAATGTGTGCTGAACTGAATATCGTGATCACAAACATTACTACGGCATCTAATTTCTTCCATGCCTTAAGAAGACAACTTTCTTGGTCTTTTAGAAAACCACTTATAAATTTTTCTCCTAAGGCAAATCTTAGGCATCCAGGTTCATATGCAGATTTAACTGAATTTACAAAAGGTAAGTTTAAAGAGGTGATTGATGATGATCAAGCCGTTCCTGAAAAAGTAAAACGTGTTTTATTCTGTAGTGGTAAAATATATTTTGATTTAAATGAGTATAGTGCAAAAAATCCAACAGATGAAGTAGCTATTATTCGTGTAGAGCAATTGTATCCATTACCTACTAAACAGCTTGAAGCATTAAACGATAAATATAAAAATGCAAAGTGGGTTTGGGTCCAGGAAGAACCATTGAATATGGGTGCAGCTTCTTTTTTTAAGATGAATCTACATGCTATTCAATTTGATATTATTAGTAGGACGGCTAGTGCAGCTACAGCAACTGGATTTAGTAAGGTTCATGCTGCAGAACAATTAAATATCTTAACGGATGCGTTTACATTCTAATCTAAAAATAGTTGAATCAATTAAACGAAATGTATGATAGAAATTAAAGTGCCAACAGTTGGAGAGTCAATTAGCGAAGTAAGTTTAGCAAAATGGCTTAAGAAGGATGGTGAATGGGTTGAACGAGATGAGGTACTTGCTGAAATGGAAAGTGAGAAAGCGACATTTGAAATTAATGCTGAACAAGCAGGTGTTCTACATATTATTGTCAAGGAAGGTGAAACACTGGCTATCGGAGATGTTGTGTGTAAAATTGATGATAAAGCAGCTAAGCCTGCTTCAGCTGCACCAGTTGAGGAGGTTAAGAAAAAAGATAATCCTGCAGCAGCTGAAAAATCAACCTCAAAGCAAGACGTAAAAGCAAGCCCAGTTGCAGCGGCTATCATTGCAGATAAAAAAATAGATACGAAGTCCATCGCTGCATCTGGCTCAGGTGGTAAAATATTAAAACAGGATGTTTTAGAAGCATTGACTCAACCTGGTCGTAAATCAGGAACTGTTTTATTTAGCAGAGAAGAACGAAAAGAAAAGATGAGTCAATTGAGGAAAACAGTTTCCCGTAGACTCGTAGAAGCAAAGAATACAACTGCCATGTTAACTACTTTTAATGAAGTTGATATGAGTAAGATCATGGAAGTGCGAACTTCATTTAAAGATAAATTTAAAGAGGCACATGGTGTTAACCTTGGATTCATGAGCTTCTTTACAAAGGCTTGTGCTTATGCTTTACAAGAGTGGCCAGCTGTAAATGCTTATCTAAGTAATGATGAGATCATATACCATGATTATTGTGATATATCGATTGCGGTATCTGCTCCAAAAGGACTAGTAGTTCCAGTTATTCGTAATGCGGAAAGTCTATCCATGGCTGAAATAGAAAAGCGTGTTATTGAATTAGCTACCAAAGCAAGAGAGAATAAACTCAGCATGGAAGAAATGCAAGGTGGAACATTTACCATCACCAATGGTGGTGTTTTTGGTTCATTGATGAGTACTCCAATTATTAATATCCCTCAATCTGCTATTTTAGGAATGCACAAAATTGAAGAGCGTGCGGTGGTTATAAATGGACAAATTGTTGCACGCCCTATGATGTATCTTGCGCTTAGCTATGATCACCGAATTATTGATGGTAGAGAAAGTGTTGGATTCTTAGTAAGGGTTAAGGAACTACTTGAAAATCCTGCACTAATGCTTTTCGGAAAAGATCCGGTGAAGTCCTTGTTAGAGTTATAATTTCAATCAAATAATTTACCTGATATGACTACATTGAATGGTTATTTCATGTCATATCAAAAAACAGCATCAACATTACTTGCTTCGTATACTTATGTTGAACCCTTTGCAGCGTATTTAAAGAAATATTTTAAACAGCATCACAAATTTGGGTCTAGAGATCGAAAAGTTATTTCAGATTTGTGTTACGGGTTTTTCAGAATTGGCAAGTCGGCTGATCAATATACACTCGATGATCAATTGCAAATTGGGTTCTTTCTTACTCATTCACAAGACAATGGTTATTTAACTTTACTACAGCCAAGTTGGATTGAACAACTAACTAATTCGATTGATCTTAAACTAAATTTCATTACGTCTATATATTCATCATTTGATGAAACTAAGATTTTTCCTTTTTCAGCTCAAGTAGATGATTCATTAGAGGCGGACCAGTTTAGAAATTCACATCTAGTAAAACCTTCTTTTTTCATTCGAATCAGACCAGGTAGGTCTGAGCTAGTGATCAAGAAATTAATGGAGGCC
>CAMCBE010000099.1 GCA_945872805.1 Chitinophaga pinensis
CATGATGAAATCGATGCTTTTTCTGCTATCGCGAAAAATGAATTTGGAGAAAGCGTTGAGCTCTTTGTGCATGCAGATGGATGCCTTGATTTTTCATGTAAAATTTGCACCAAAGCAACCTGTACTAAACGAATATTTCCATTTGAAAAAAAGGTCGAATGGAATGTTCATAATATCTCAAGCAACGAAAAGCACAGAAGTGACATTACTCAGCTAGAGAAGTCATAGTTTAACGAGGTTCCTGCTGACTTAAGCAATGAAAGCTTCCTAGTCCCCAAATAATATCAGTGGAGTCTATACCAATAACTTTTCTGTCAGAAAAACATCCTTCTAAAATGTCTATTACCTTTTGGTCCTTAGCCGATCGATACGTTGGAACTACCACCAAGCCATTTGCAATATAAAAATTGGCATAGGATGCAGGCAGCCGTTGATCTTCCCAAATAACATCATCCGGCATCGGTAGTTCAATAATATTCAACTGCTTGCCGTTTAGTAAACGCATTGCTTTTAATTGCTTTAAGTTGTGCTGAAGTAATGCATAGTTCTCATCATCAGTATTCTCTTCAATTACGGTCACAACAGTATCGGCATTAATAAAACGAACCGTGTCATCAATATGACCATCCGTATCATCTCCTATAATTCCTTCATCTACCCAAAGCACCTGATCCTGTCCATAATAATCAAGTAAATAGCGTTCTATTTCAGCTTGAGTTAAATGAGGATTTCGATTTGAATTCAATAAACATGCTGTTGATGTAATCACCGTTCCCTCTCCGTTGAAATCAACTGAGCCCCCTTCCATGATGATGCCAGGATTGAAAACGGGTAATCCCATTTTTTCTCCAATTAATGTTGGGATCACATCATCAAGTTCATATGGAGGATATTTGTTTCCCCAAGCATTATAATTCCAATCCACGATAGCTTTTTTAGAGGGGTCTAATTTATTCAATAAAAAAGCAGGACCATGATCTCTACACCATGCATCATTGGTAGGATGCAAGAAGAATTGAATTTTTTTTACATCAACCCCGGCTAGCAACAACATGTTTTTCGCTGTGGATTCCATATTGACATCACATACATTAATATTAACATCTTCATGCTGCGACAACTGATGTATAAATTCTATATAAGAAGGAAATATTGATTCTATTTTTCCTGGCCATGACGCTTCTTTATGTGGCCAACTTAGCCAAGTAGATGTATGTGGAGCAAACTCAGCAGGAAAATAATAACCAAGGGATTTAGGAGTCATTGCCTATAATTGAAAATTGAATCTGTATATAGTGCATCGTGACATGCACTCAATCTAATCGATATATCGCTTGACTATCTCTCCATATGAATCTATTCTTCTATCGCGCATGAATGGCCAATGTGTTCTGTACTGATCTGTTTTGGTAAGGTCTACGTCAACCACCAATACTTCTTCTTGATCATGTGATGCTTTTGCAATCAATGTGCCAAATGGATTAGAAACAAACGAGCCTCCCCAGAATTTCATCAACCCATTTTGTTCAAGCCCTACTCTGTTCACTGAAACCACATGTACCCCATTTGCAATAGCATGACTTCGCTGGATGGTCTGCCACGCATTGAACTGTTCATCATTTGTTTCTTGATTCTGAGCTGTTGCCCAACCAATAGCAGTTGGATAAAAGAGAATATCTGCCCCTGCAAGCGCCGTAAGTCTAGCCGCTTCCGGATACCATTGATCCCAACAAATCAGAACTCCCAGCGTAGCAAACTTTGTTTTAAATACTTTATACCCTAAGTCGCCTGGAGTAAAATAAAATTTCTCAAAGTAAGCAGGGTCGTCAGGTATATGCATCTTACGGTATTTCCCAAGATAACTTCCATCAGCATCAATGACTGCAGTGGTGTTATGGTATATCCCTTGAGCACGTTTTTCAAAAAGTGAGGCAACAATAACAACACCCAATTCTTTCGCCACAAGGCCTAATGCATTTGTTGAAGGACCAGGCACCGCTTCTGCAAGATTAAACTTGTCATAATCTTCAACATCACAAAAATAAAGTGATGTAAACAATTCTTGTAAACAAACAATTTGTGCTCCTTTTGAAGCAGCGTCTTTTATTCCCTTTACAGCCTTATCAAGGTTTTCGGATACATCATCCGTGCAACTCATTTGAACAAGACCAACCTTTACTGTAGACATAGCAAAATCAAATTTTATTTATTTAATAATTTATTAAACCATGAAACCCTTAATGAATTAACGCTAAGTCTCGTTTAATAATATATCATCAAAAGTTCGGATACCAATATTTTTTTGAGTTAAAAACCCTTCTCCATATTTCACGCCAATCCGTTTTCCCAATAACCTCGAGCGAGAAATCAGCGCCTCTAAAAAATCGGGAGTTGATATGTAGGTTTGAACTCCTTTAGCACCATCAGGTGAGGCATGAAACTGAGTAGCATATGCTTTAATAGCATCCATGCGTTGCTCAAATACATCTGTGATATCAATCACTATATTAGGTTCATAAAATCTATCCTGTATATAATGAAATACCTGCTTAGGCCTCCATCTTTTTTGAGGTTGTCCATCATCCCCAATCGTTTCTATTTTAGACAAGCCTGCTAGAAAACAGGATTCAGAAACCAATTTACCGGCTCTACCATGATCAGGGTGCCGATCATCTAATATATTTGCTAGCACAACTTCAGGCTGATATGTTCGAATGGCTTTAATTACTTTCAATTGATGCTCCTCATCATTTCTAAAAAATCCATCCCGCATACCCAAATTCTCCCTCACTGAAAGCCCCATTATTTCAGCGGCTAATTGCGCCTCAGCAAATCGTGTTTCAGCCGTCCCCCTTGTACCCAATTCTCCTGCAGTAAGATCAACTATGCCAGCAGACCTTCCCTTCTTAATTTCATTTATCAAGGTACCAGAACAACTCAGTTCAACATCATCAGGATGCACACCGATTGCCAAGATGAATAATTTCATATAGGATGATTTGTTTGCAAAGATACACCTTAGAAAGAAGTCATTTGATAAAAAGAATCATACAGAATTAAGACTGGTGACCATACATACGAGCTACTTCACGGACAATTTTTTCCATTTCGGCATCTTCCGTTTTGGGCAAATAGTCTTGTTTTAAACTTCCCCCAAAGAACCAAGCAATTGTCTGCCAAAACTGTGCTGAAAAACCTCCACGAAACTCTTTAATCAATTGATAACAAGTGTTACTCGTTTCACGATTGATGAGTTTCATTAAAATCTTACCCTGATATACAGACAAGTTAGTGAGCGGAGTAGTAAATTCTTTTTTTAGCTCCTTTTCCCTCGAGATAATATATCTTTTCCGTTGGCCTTCATCTTGTATTGACATTAGCTGACGATTGACATCATTGATTATAGCACCTGCTTTTTTAGCATAGGGATAGGTTACGTAAACAGCGTTTCGCAATCTCGTCCACTTTTTGAAGGCAGCACGCTGAGCTGCACTCATCCGGGCGAATACATACACCATTTCCAGTTGACCATAGGTCATAGTATCCCCTTCATACACAATGTATGGCACGGTGAGTGTGTCGTTGAGCCCATAACGCGACTGTGCCATATTCACCTTGCTAATAAATAGCATTGCAATGATGGGTAGTATAATGCGTAAGGATTTCATCAAAACTAAATTAATCGAAAATTTGAATCTTGCTCGTTAAAATTGGACCTTATGAAACTGCATAACATAGAATAGACCCGTTTAATATCCATTTAAACTACATAAAGCTTGCTTTTCAGTCTTTGATAAAGACTAACCATAAATCCTGAAACCATGATGATTGTTCCCAGCCAAAGCAGGTTTATCCATGGAAAACGATATGCCTTTAACGTAATATATCGCATCACAGCAGAAGACTCCTTGAGGGCTAATTCAACACGACCTGATTTAGCGCGCTGTATACCTAGCACCAAGTTTTGCTGCATCACAGTATCGGTTTTAAAACTTCCTTGGCCATCCTTCACAAAGTATGCTGGGGAAACTTGAGCCGTTCTCCCTTCCTTAGACACAACAGTCAATTCAGATAACCAAGCACTATCTACTAGAGGCAAATCAGTATTATCGTATTTATTTGCAGTAAGAATTTTGTTAACTATAACAAACCCATTTGAATAATATATGGTATCCCCTGCAGCAATAGGAGTATTGCGAAAGCTTGCTGTGTCTTTAATATTATCAGGATTCAACCAAGATGTTATATAAACGAATACATCGTTACTGATATAATGTTTAGATCCAGGATTAGATGAAAGTTGATTTCCTTCAGGCGATTTTATTAAAAACGCATTCGGGTTAACTTCAAATTCTTCCACAGAAGATGGATCCGATGAATCAGCTTTAGCAAAATTTATCTTGAAGTAGACTTTATTATTTTTTAGTTCAGTGGAATCGCCCAAATACGTTACGGTGTACTTTCCCATTGGCGTAGGAACATTATAAATGAGCGTAACATTCTCCAACGGATTTTCTTCCCTCCCTTTGGCGTCCTTTAATCCTGGTACACCAATCCCGGTATTGTTCTCAGAAATTAATTCCTTTTTAGAGGACGAAATCAAAATCCCAAAGAGCATCATACCAAAACCAACATGCGCAATCGATGACCCGGCAGCCTTCATTTTGCCTTTGAGCACCGTGATTAAATACATCGCATTGGAAATGATTGTATATACTGCTGTCCATATAGCAAGGTGTATTGCCAACAAGAACCCAGTACCGAATTTGTCATAAGACACCTCGCCAAAAACGCTAATTAAGATAGAAAGCACTATTGAAATAGCAGTTGGTATAGCGAGCTTCGACCATATGTATTTACGAGTTGTATCCTTGTATTTAAAATATTGAGTTATAGCTGTAAGCATGCCTAAGATCATAGCCACCATCACCATGATTCTATTGTATACATATTCCACATCTTCTCCTATGGCCCATTTGGTGCCAAACAATTTATTGAAAAAAGGAAGTGATGTTAGCACAATGATGTAGACAGCTGAAATAAGTAGCAATAAGGAGCCGACAAACATCCAAAATTCCCGTGAGTTCATGCTCTCTTCTTGGTGATTGACTATAATTTGGCGTTGGTGCTTGATGTATAGTATTACTGGAATTGCTATGAAAGTCAATATCATGGCAATTAAATGCCAATATAACGTACTTCCTTCTCCAGTGAATGAATGGACGGATGTATCACCCAAGACACCTGTACGCGTTAAAAAAGTTGAATACAAGACTAAAATGAACGAGGTAATAATAAAGAAATAACTTGCTTTAAGCGACCTACCGGTATGCTGAAAAATCAACATGGTATGAATACCAGCAATCAGTATAAGCCAAGGAACCATTGATGCATTTTCAACCGGATCCCATGCCCAATAGCCTCCGAATGTGAGCGATTCATAGGCCCATGCAGCGCCCATCATAATTCCCAAGCCCAGTATCCCAGCAGAAAACAAAGACCAAGGCATACAACTACGAACCCAGCCTACCAGATCTTTTTTCCAAAAGCCAGCAACAGCAAATGCATAAGGAACCACTGAGGAAGCAAAGCCTAAAAATAAAATTGGTGGATGAATTACCATCCAATAATTCTGCAATAAAATATTAAGGCCATTGCCATCGGTGAGGTATTTGGCAAGGTAATTGGGGTCTTGAAAAATTGGCGCATCTGGGAACTCATTCCTCATTAGCACGAATGGATTTGTTCCAATTCGGAGGTCAAACAAATAAATTCCAAGTAGAAAACTAGCCAGAAATAATTGGACCAAGCTCATGGTAAACATGACCGGTGACGTGAATTTTTTTTCAACCTTAAGCAACATTAAGCCCAACATAGCATTCCAGAAACTCCACAACATGAAACTTCCTTCTTGCCCTTCCCAAAAACAACTTAGTAAGTATTGAACATCTAGACTTCTTTTAGAATGCTGATGTGCATATTTGTATTCAAAATAATGATTATAGATAAGGATATATAGTGTTACGAACAATGCTACTACTGCAACAGCTGAAATGATAAAGGAAACACGACCTAGTTTAGCCCAGGGCCTTTCTTCCAAGATATCATTCGACGAAGCGGATCTATAAAATGCAAAAGCAGCTAATAATGAGGAACAAAAAGTTAGAATCGTTATGAAATTTCCAATTTGTCCAATGAGCAAATGCTCTCCTGTAAATTTGATCATGTGTAAACAGTGAAATGGTTAAGGCTGAGCGTTCAGTTTAGGGATTTCAGAGACGACCTTGAGTTGATTTTTTTGCGCATTAGGATCATCCTTATACTTTGAAGGACACTTTAAGAGTATTTCTTTGCACTCAAAAACTTCACCAACCATGGCGCCTTTTAGCACAACACGTGTGCTCTTTTCAAAGTCAGTAGGTTTTGCATTTTTATAAACCACCTTTGTACTAAATCCGAGCGAATCTATTGCCGTGAAGGTTAATAGATTAGGATCTTTAATAGGGTCATAAATAACCGGTTTAGTCGTGTCTATTTTTGCGATCATATGAACAAATTTTCCTTCTTTTGTCCGCGCAGATTCAATTGAATCATACGTAGTTAAGTCACTCATGAAGGTCAACAAGGATGCGATCACTACCGCAATCAAAACCAGTCCCAGAATATGCATTTTTTTCATAACGCTCGATTTCAAATACAAAGGTAGTATAAAAGGGAATAGGCAATTGGCCATTTTCGTTAAAACTGAGCGATGGACGCTGGACGCCGGGCGCTGAACGCTAGACGCTGAACGCTGGACGCTGGACGCCGGGCGCTGAACGCTAGACGCTGAACGCCGGGCGCTGGACGCTAGACGCTGAACGCCGGGCGCTGGACGCTTGGCGCTGAACGCTGGACGCTTAGCGCTGTTTCACTATTGCATCTTCCCTATTGCCTCTTTCCTCTTGCCTCTTGCCTATTGCCTCTTTCCTCTTGCCTCTTTTTGTATTCCCCATTTCCATTAACTTTGCTATCCAACCGTAAATTTTTCGCCCCATGATGGCTGACCTGTCTCAATTTGACCCGAATGGTATAAGCATTCCCAATAATAATATTTTTGGACTCCCATTTACTGAAGAAGATGCAGCCCTTGTAATTATTCCCGTTCCCTGGGAAGTAACAGTAAGCAGCAAGGGTGGTACTGCACGATCGCCAGAACATATTTTAGAAGCGAGCTTGCAGGTTGACCTATACGATAGTGAATATAAAAACAGCTGGAAAAAAGGCGT
>CAMCBE010000100.1 GCA_945872805.1 Chitinophaga pinensis
TTGGTGGATGTTTCTGTTTCTGCCAATCCATTTTCTAATGGGCCCTATTCAGGGGGCTGTTGTTAACTGGGCTGGACATAAATATGGCTACAGAAACTTTCCAGACGAGAAGGATCACTCAAAAAACACATTGATTTTTGATTTTTTAATGCTGGGTGAGTTGTTTCAAAATAATCATCACCACGCAGGGGCCCGAGCTAATTTTGCTGCCAAATGGTGGGAGTTTGACCCCGTTTACCCAATTATAAAGTTATTTGATAAGCTAGGTATGATTAAGCTAATTCCGCTTAAATCCAACTCCTAATACTACAACGTTTTCTGCTTTTCTCCCTCGATAAAAGGATAGTTTATGCTAATTTAGTACTCTATTCATTTTATCTATTCTTCTATGCTGACACTGAACAGGGCGAATCTCTCCGCAATAAACTCAAATCCTTCACTTGTTTTTCCAACAGCTGAACAGCTGGTGTACCCAGAAAGAATCATTCAATTTGGAACCGGTGTTTTGTTAAGGGGATTACCTGATTATTATGTTGATGAGGCTAATAGGCATGGTCAATTCAATGGTCGTATTGTAGTCGTTAAATCCACATCGAGTGGCGACACTTCGGCTTTTTCAGCACAAGATGGCTTGTATACCATTTCTGTCAAAGGCATTTCTAATGGAGAAACTATAGAGAAATCAATCATTAATTCTTCAATCAGCAGAGTAGTTGTTGCTCAGGAGGAATGGACCGATATTTTAAATTGTGCTGAGAATCTCGCTATACAAATTGTTATATCAAATACTACCGAAGTAGGCATTGCATATGTAGAGGAGAAAATCGGCATTGATGCTCCGAAATCTTACCCTGGAAAATTATTAGCTTATTTACTCCGTCGCTATGATTTTTTTAAGGGCATGCCATCTGCAGGATTAGTTATTATCCCAACAGAATTAATCCCCCATAATGCTGATAAGCTACTTGAAATTTTACTTCGATTAGCTGAGTTTAATGAATGTTCAGTTGAATTTATTGAATGGTTGAAGTCTTCAAATTATTTTTGTAATTCTTTGGTAGACAGAATTGTCCCCGGGATGTTATCAGCGGAGCAAAAGTTAGCTGCAGAAAAATCACTTGGATATACGGATGATTTAATGATCATGGCAGAGCCATTTAATCTTTGGGCTATAGAATCAGCTTCTGAACATGTGAAGTCAATTCTGTCATTTGCTCAGTCATCTCCAGGTTGTGTAGTAGTTCCAACTATTGAGAAATTTAAAGAATTAAAGCTGAGAATTTTAAATGGGTCACATACCTTTTCTTGTTCTCTAGCCATATTACATGGAAATGATTTAGTGAGGAAGTCAATGAGCGATTCCTATATGTCTTCTTTTATAAGCTCATTGATGTTCGATGAAATTGTACCTGCCTTAGTTTCTTCATCAATACCTTATGAAGACGCATTAGCGTTTGCCTCGAATGTTAAGGACCGTTTTTCCAATCCATTCATAGATCATAAATGGTCTTCTATTTCTGTTCAAATGTCTTCTAAGATGAAAATGAGGAATGTTCCACTCATCAAGATGCATTATCAAAAACACAATTCAGCCCCTAGCAGCATGTGTTTAGGATTTGCCGCTTTTTTGCTTTTTATGCGTTCTGAAAAAAATGAAACAGGACAATATATTGGAAAGTATAAGCAATACACATATCAAATCACCGATGATAACGCCAATTATTTTTCAACTCTATGGCATGAAAATCAACCAGAAGAACTCGTTGCACTATGTCTGGCAGATCAATCATTTTGGGGAGATGAATTAAGTCAATACAATGGATTTTCCGCAGCTGTCCTCACTCATTTGATTGAATTACTAGGGAAAGAATAATAAAAACTGGGTTTGGCTAAAAGTAACCATTACTACATCCGTAAGTCGCATCGGTATCTCGGGGTTTTACTCGGAATACAGTTTCTATGTTGGACTATTGGCGGGCTTTATTTTAGTTGGACTAACATGCATGAAATACATGGAGATAGCCAAAGGCGACAGCCACCTTTGTTTTCTGCTTCTATTCAATTGGTCTCTCCTACTTCAGCGCTTGATTCAATCAAAAAAATGCACAAACTAGATTCATTAGTTTCCATTCAGCTAATCGATATATTGGGTAAACCTTTTTATCAAATCCGGTGTATGGAAGTGATGGGCTCTAATGCTCCGCCTTCGAGCAAGTCAATGTTGATGAATCATCTGGCTGATGCCTCTACTGGAGTGCTTCGACCGCCACTGAATAAATTGGAATCCATTAATGTAGCCAAGCGATATTTTAATGGATTGCCCCAGGTAAAGAACGTGGAATTCATAACCAATACCCACGGACATCATGAATACCGCGATAATCCACTTCCTGCTTATGCCATAACTTTTCAAGACCCCGCTAGTACTACTGTCTATGTTGCTTCTGAATTAGGAACAGTACAGAAATTTAGAAATAATGGATGGCGTGTTTTTGATTTTCTTTGGATGCTACATACTATGGATTATAAAGGCAGGGATTATTTATCCAATATGTTATTGCGAACATTTTCCATCGTTGGCCTGATTACCATTTTAAGCGGGTTTGCTTTGTTTTTTGTAAGCAGTAAATGGTTTAGAAAATAAGCTTTGTGTAGACTTTACGCTTTAATTTTCCTCAATATGTAACGCATGATAGAGGCGGTGAATCGCAGGGGCAAGTATAATTCCAATATTAGTAATAAATACTATTCCGCTAAACAATGCATAAAAACTGCTGAATAGTTTTCCCGAACTTGTTTTGATTTCAATTACAGGCCCCATGCCACTGAGAATCATAGAAGCGTTGTGTAAGGCATCAATCCAATCTGCTGGAGCAAGATAATGGTAGCCTATTACTCCTATAAGTAGACAGAGACACAGTATAATGGATGATATAGTGAAATTCCAAGCTATCCTTTTGTAAAAAACCCTGCTGCTTGCTAATGCTTGTTTTTTACTTTCGTAACTAACGAAATTCTTAATGGGAGAGGTATTCATCTCATGAAATTATCAAAGAATTTTCAGTCTATCTATCATATGCTTTCTTTATCTTTAAATTCAATCAATTTTTCTTCATATGAAGTCCAATTCACAGAATAGCAGGCGTAAGTTTTTGCGCAATACAACAGCCATCGTTGCAGGTTTTTCAATTGTTCCCCGACATGTTTTGGGCAGAGGATTTATTCCTCCAAGCGATCAACTTACTAAGGGTATCATTGGTATGGGAGGAATGGGAATGGGGCACATTCATTATGCAGGTACACGTGTTGTGGCTGTATGTGATGTAGACAAAAATCATCTTCAAGACGCTGTACAAACTATTGGAGGTGGAGTGAAAGCCTTTCATGATCATCGCGAGTTAATTGCTTTGCCTGAAGTGGATATAGTGCATATAGCAACGCCACCTCATTGGCATGGATTGATGTCGATTCATGCAGCTCAAGCGGGTAAAGATATTTGGTGTGAGAAGCCAATGACTCATACAATTGGCGAAGGAAAGCGAGTAGTGGAAGCCGTTAAGCAATATGGAAATATGTTTCGTTTAAATACTTGGTTTAGGTTTGAAAGTAATTTCTATGGTATGGATACCACTGTAAGGCCCATCAAAAAATTGGTTCAGTCTGGGTTACTAGGTTGGCCATTGACGGTAACCATCAGTAAGACTACTGGATTTGACTGGAAATTTTATTGGGTTGGAAAGACTAAGTTGGAAACTCAACCTGTTCCTGCCGAACTTGATTATGACCGTTGGCTTGGTCCTGCTCCATTTAAGCCATACAATGAACACCGAGTACATCAAACCTTTAGAGGCTATTGGGATTATGATGGGGGTGGCTTAGGTGATATGGGTCAGCATTACATCGACCCCGTTCAGTATTTTCTTGGGAAAGATGATACAAGTCCTATCTCCGTTGAAGTAGATGCAGAGCAACAACATCCAGATGCATGCGGTACATTTAGAAAGCTAACTTTTACTTATGAGGATGGCTGCAAAATTATTTTAGATGGTGTAGCCGATGAACCAAATGTGCCATACATTGAAGGACCTCAGGGTAAACTCTATGCGGGCTTTAAATCTGACATACCAAACCTAAAGGAAAAATTAGCTATGATGCCAGATCCTGAACCACAGGTAACGGATTTTATAGAGTCTGTTAAATACAGAACACCCTTTGCATTAAATGAATCAAATGGATTCAGATCGTGTACAATCATTAATATGGGTAAAATCGCATTGCAACTTGGAAGGTCATTGAAATTTGATCCTGTTGCATTGTCTTTTATCAACGATGACGAGGCAAACAAAATGATCGATCTACCTGTGCGTTCACCTTGGAATATCTAACACTACAAACCAATTTCATGAAAAAAATAGTTATCCTTCTATTAATTGTTTCTACCTCTGTTGCACATCTTTTCGGGCAATCTAATTTGGTTTCTGAAACTATTAATGTATTTCCCTACCAAAAAGCTAATGAAGTAACTGCATCGTTAGCAAGCATGGAAAATTGGAATAAGAAAGAGTGGAAGTCGTTAATCAAAATGCTTAATGATGATTCATTGAAAATCACTTCAACTTATGCGCTGAATGCATTTATTAATCATGTTGCAACAGATCCAGCTAAAGCAAAGGCTACTGCTGTTTTTTTAGTAGGAGGACTTTCTTCTGCAAATACATATTATGCAAAGCAATTTATTATTCAGCGACTAGGACTTCTTGGTGATGATGTTGCTGTAAAACCACTCGCTGGTTTACTTTCTAATGATATATATGCAGGCGATGCAGCAAGAGCATTAGCTAGTTTAAAAACTTCTATGGCTATAGAGGTATTAAAAAATGGGTTGACGAAAGCAGATGAAAATGTAAGAAGACATATAAAAGCTGCATTAGAGAATGTGAACAGACCGGTAACCATTTTAAAGTCGGCATCATCTGAAAATACTGTATTTGAAAATCCAGTTCAGCATTTATTACGCCTGCAAGACCGAATGGGTGTAGCAAGTAATCCTTTACAAAAGCGAAGCATTCTTGCTGAAGCTGAATTGATTCCTGGATATGGAGCATTTATGTTTGTTAGCAAGTCACTTGCTGATACAGAAGTGAATAAATCAGCTTCATTAATAGCGGCCAGACTTGCATTGCGAGATTCTAAGATTCGAGGAAGGGAAGTTATTTCAGCATTAGAGAAAGCGGTAAAGTTGATTGATGGTGAAGACAGCGCATTGATTGTTTCAAAACTTACACCTTATATCGAAGCGATGCCTTATGACAATGGATTTGTTTCTCTTTTTAATGGCAAAGATTTATCTGGTTGGAAGGCATTGGTAGGTAATCCAATTAGTAGGTCTAAGATGACAGAAAAAGAACTTCAAGATGCTCAACAAAAAGCGAATGAAAGTATACAAGGTGACTGGATAGTAAAGGATGGATTGTTGCTTTTTACAGGCCATGGAGATAACCTTGCTACTACTAAGCAATATGGAGATTTTGAACTATTTGTGGATTGGAAAATTACAGAACAAGGCGATGCTGGTATTTATTTGCGCGGTACTCCTCAAGTTCAAATTTGGGATACAAGTAGGGTGGAAGTTGGTGCACAAGTTGGTTCAGGCGGTTTGTATAACAATCAAAAAAATGAGCGTATTCCATTGGTGGTGGCTGATAATAAGATTGGAGAGTGGAATACCTTTCATATCATAATGATTGGAGATAAAGTAACCGTTTACTTAAATGGAAAGTTGGTTGTTAATAATGTAGTGCTTGAAAATTATTGGGATCATAATCTTCCCCTCTTCATTAAAGAACAAATTGAATTGCAAGCCCATGGTACATATGTAGCGTATCGAAATATTTATTTGAGAGAGATTACTAGCGACTACACCATTGCGCTTTCAGAAGAAGAAAAAAAACAAGGATTTATTTCTCTTTTTGATGGTAGTAATCTCGACCAATGGGTAGCAAATAATACGGGGTATCTTGTGGAAGAAGGGGTGATTACATCTCATCCTGAAAACGAAGACGGCGGTAATCTCTATACAAAAGCTGAATTCGCAAACTTTGAATACCGATTCGAGTTCCAATTAACGCCATCAGCAAATAACGGATTGGGTATTCGTACACCTTTAGAAGGAGATGCTGCATATGTTGGAATGGAATTACAGATTTTAGATAACGAAGCAGACATGTACAAAAGCCTAAGTCCATATCAATACCATGGCTCTGTGTATGGTGTTATTCCATCAAAAAGAGGATACCTAAAGCCAATAGGAGAGTGGAACCAACAAGAAGTAATTGCAAATGGTTCAAAGATTAAAGTTACTTTAAATGGACAAGTGATACTGGAGGGCGATATAAAAGAAGCGTCTAAGAATGGCACAGTTGACCATAATCAACATCCAGGATTGTTAAATAAAACTGGTCATATCGGTTTTCTCGGCCATGGTGATGTGGTGCGATTCAGAAATATTCGCATTAAGAAATTGAAATAAATTAATTCAGTGAAGATTGTTCATCGATATCTGAATCAATTTTCACTGAATTTTATTTTTCTCCCCTTAATATTATTTGTAGTTCCTTCAACTGAGTCTCTTCGATGGCAGAAGGGGCATCTAGCATGACATCCCTGCCTGAATTATTTTTTGGAAATGCAATGAAGTCGCGTATACTTTCGCTGCCGCCTAATATTGAACAAAGCCTGTCGAATCCAAATGCAATACCGCCATGTGGAGGTGCACCGTACTCAAAGGCGCTAAGTAAGAAACCAAATTTATGTACTGACTCTTCTTCGGACATTCCAAGTGCTGCAAACATCTTTTCTTGAAGCCCTCGTTGATAAATTCGGATTGATCCTCCGCCAATTTCGTTTCCGTTTAAAACCATATCATATGCATTTGCTTTTATTTGTGCATATGGGTGGGAGAGATAATTGCTGGCGTCTTCAATAACTGGATTGTTTTCAATCATTGTTTTTATCTGATCTGGCTTCGGTGATGTGAAAGGATGATGGCGTGCGACCCAACGATTATCATCTTCACTGTATTCGAACAGTGGAAAGTCTAGTACCCATAAGAGTTTGAACTCGTCTTTTTTCCTTAGTCCAAGTTGTTCACCCAATTCTAAACGAAGTTCAGAAGTAGCTTTTCTTGTGCGTTCTTCAGTGCCG
>CAMCBE010000101.1 GCA_945872805.1 Chitinophaga pinensis
ATTACATGCATCTAGAAAAAGATGACAAGCTATTTCAATTAAGAAAAAATAGAACCATTTTTTTAGTGAAATAGGCTCAGCCTTATGCCATCGCGCGGCAATTAAGGCAAGAAAAAAACTAATTGCTATCCCAAATAAAAAGGAGTGTGTAATCCCCCTATGTGCCAATAGTTCTGTAGAAACTGGCATCCAAGACCCTGCAATGAAATCTATATCGGGTACACTTTGCGCCAAGGCACCCCATAGGATGGCTTTTCGACCAGCATTCTTACCCAACAAGACTTCTCCAATGCAAGCACCAAGAACGATATGAGTTAAAGAGTCCATACGTATAAGACAGTAAAGTACAAAGAATAAAGTGTAGAGACAACGTCAAGCTTATTGCCTCACGCTAAAACTATCAAAATGAACTTTTACCCCCTGCGCTACATTCTAATTTGTCGTACATCCCCTGCTTGTGCGCCTGAGAATTTGTTGATACGATAAATGAAAGTCAACATGAAGTATCTAGTTAATCTATTAACCTTTGTGTCTGTAATGTTGTTGCCATTGACAGAACGAGCAATGCTTTTATTCTGCTTGAATACATCAAACCCTGAAACTCTTAAGATGCCGGTTTTTTTCTTAAAAAGCGTCTTTTCAAAAGAGGCATTGATTAAGATAATATTTTGATTGACGCCAGAAGACAATCCCCTGTTAATTATATACTCAAGGTCATGTTTAAATATCCACTCCTTAGGCAAATCAATACGAGAATTATTACTGATTGTCCAACTTCCATAATCTACATTCTGCTGTCCAGGCAATGTATATCGAACCCTATTCAACCCATAACGGGCGCCAAGATCAAACTCTAGCCATTCTTTCCAATTGAATTCCATTTTACCTCCTTGAGAGAAAAGAAGGTTCTTGCCTACATTACGTTGACTATCAATTAGGGCAATATTGTGATTAAGATTTACAGAACCGTTTATGGTTAACACATATGTTCTATTGTTCCAAGGTTTACTATAGTTGTAAAATCCAGTGACGTTATAGTACCCATTCACATTATCGTATGAAGTCAGCTGCGTACCAGCGTTACCTATACGCATGGTATTATTTATGATTTGATTTTGGATGAAGTTATAATTGGCTCCCACAAAAAAAGTTCTACCTGAAGTAAAATTCAAATTATTGAAAAATAAACTGAAGAAGTGATTCTGAGATGGCTTCAATAATGGATTTCCCTGTGTTTGGTATTGTGGATTTGAAACATCCTTAACGGGTTGCAACTGTCCAAACGTTGGCTGAACGGCATTAGCAAAATAATTAAAATTCAAGTTCTTAGTTCGAGTGAAATTGTAAGCAAACCGTGCTGTAGGAAAAACATTTTGAGCCCTAATAGGCATATATGCACTATCCTTTGTCAATGAATATCCTTTTTGACTTACCGGCTGAGTACTAACCCCTACAGAATAATTATACTTCTTTTTGACTGTTCGAATATTTGCTCCTATGCGCTGATTTAAAAAATCTGTCTCGAATGCATTACTTAGTTCAGGAAGAAATTGACGTACATCAAGGGGGTCAATTAAATAGGTTGCTCTATCATTACTTGTGTATGAATGACCAAAGCTATAAATCAAATCAAGATACCGGTCTTTCATGATGGGCTCTGAATAATTAAAACGAATATTTATATTATCCGTTTGGTTCATCGTATTGATGTATTGATTCTGTTGTACAATATTCAAAACCGGTAATAAATTATTCGTTAAGTTAAACTTGTTGTTTTCAGCATCCGAGCTATTGTAGCCTCCATTGATATTAACCGATAGGTTTCGACCTCTCTTACGAAACTTATGATTAAAAATCAGGTTACCTGAAAAGTTAGGGGAATTTGAATGAGATAGATTTGAATTACGGCCTCTGCTCGTAGTATCAATGCTGTTTCGCAAATAATCAAAAATAGAATTGGATGTATTATCCGCTTGCCGAGTATTGAATTCTGGAATAAACTTGATATAATTGAAAGAATCTATATTCCATTCAATATTGATAGAAGCCCTATGATTTTTAGATTGATTCAATGAAGTTTCGGCTTGGTGATTCAGAAAAGAACTGTTTTCAAAGAAGTTTTGAGAGGCTACATCTCTATTAATATCGGTAGACCTATTTGAAAAACTATAGTTTCCATAAATCGATCCTTTCTTATCCTTAAAATCATTTCTAAAGTTTGTGCCGAATGACTTCGTCGTACTCAATCCTTCCGTACCGCCAATACCACCTTGATTATTTCCCCCAATATTTACCTGAATCCCTCTACCTCCGCCGCCACCTCCACCACCATCAAATCCAAACGTACTAGTATTGGTATTATTGGCACCTCCAAAAAATGTGATCTGTTTATTGTCATTAAATATGTTCACGTTAGCCGTACCCTGATAGCGATTATCTGTACCAATACCCGTTGTACTTCTTCCAAAAACTCCACGATTTTTATCTTTTTTTAATTGAAGATTGATGACCTTATCTGGCTCACCATCTTTAATCCCAGAAGCATTTGCCAAGTCCCCATAATCATCAATCACTTGAACTTTATCAATCATATCAGCAGAAAGTTCACGGGTAGCGGTTTTGGGATCACCACTAAAAAAGTCCTTTCCGTTTACCCTTACCTTTGTAACCGTCTTCCCTTGAGCGGTAATGTTACCATTCTTATCTACATCTATTCCAGGCATTTTTTTCAACAAGTCTTCAACCATTGCATTGGGCTTCAGCCTAAATGAATCTGCTTTATACTCCACCGTATCCTCCTTCACCATAATAGGAGGCACAGAGACAATCACTTCTTGCAATGATGTATATGAATTAGTTAATACCAATTTATCAATAGATAATACTTCTTTGTCGACTGGAATAGTTATAGCTTTTGTTGTAGTTCCGTAACCAACACTTGAAATAATTAGGACTGAATTCCTTGTCGGAATATCTTTGAAGAGAAAAAATCCCACGTTGTTGGAAACCGTTTTCAATGTATCCTGGCGTCCAACAGTGTACAGTTTTAATGTAGCCCTCGCAATTGGGTTGCCCAAGGTATCAGCCAGTTTGCCCTTTACTTGAAAAGCGGATTGAGAAAAAGCGGCGAAAGTTGAATCCGATTGAGAGAAAGTAGTGAAGGCTGAAATTAAAATGCTCCAAATCAATAAAATACGTTTACCCATTATGAGATTTTTCATTAAAATAGATGGTAAAGTTACTTCTTTGCTTTCGTGCTCTGTAAAAAATACATAAATGGTAAAATTTAAGCTAATTCCCCTGAGAAGAGCCCGATTTTAGGTGATAGTTCCCCTAAACTACTCCCTTCTAAACCAAATATTTGGGTTAATTTTGCCAATTCAATAAAGACCCAAAAGAGCCATACTATGTTGAATTTTATATCAAAGATCTTCGGAGGTAGCAAGTCGGATAAAGACGTTGAAAAGATCAGGCCTTTAGTTGCTCAAATCAATACTCATTTTTCTTCCTATCATTCCCTAAGCAATGATGAATTGAGGGGGAAAACGACTGAGTTTAAAACGAGGATTAAATCACATCTAACAGAGATAGACGAAAACATCAGTTCATTGACGGCACAAGCAGATCAGCTCACCATTGAAGACATTCTTGGAAGGGATGCCATCTATAAAGAGATTGATGAGGTTAAGAAAAAGCGAAACGAAAAAATCGAGGAAGCACTAAAAGAAATTTTACCTGAAGCATTTGCTGTGGTAAAAGAAGCAGGTCGTCGATTCAAAGAAAATGATGAATTGATCTCATCGGTAACTGCGCTTGACAAAGAATTTAGTATAAAAAAGGATTATATAACAATCCATGATGGTCAATCCATTTTCAAAACCAGTTGGATGGCTGCTGGCAACTTAGTGAACTGGAACATGGTGCACTATGATGTTCAGCTTATTGGTGGAGCAGTGTTGCATAACGGCAAGATTTCTGAGATGGCAACAGGTGAAGGAAAGACCTTGGTATCTACACTTCCCGCATACCTCAATGCACTTGCAGGAGAAGGAGTTCATATTGTTACAGTTAACGACTACTTAGCGAGAAGAGACTCCGAATGGAATGGTACGTTATTTGAGTGGCTTGGTCTTACGGTAGACTGCATCGACAAACACCAACCCCATTCTGATGCAAGAAGAAAGGCATACCAAGCAGACATCACCTATGGCACAAACAATGAATTTGGATTTGACTATTTAAGAGATAATATGGTGCATACCCCAGATGAAATGGTACAACGCACGCATCATTATGCCATGGTCGATGAAGTTGATAGTGTATTAATTGATGACGCTAGAACTCCTCTCATTATTTCAGGTCCTGTTCCGAAAGGAGATGATCAACAATTCCATATACTAAAGCCAAGGATACAACAACTCGTTGATGTTCAAAAGCAGGTTGTAACGAAAGCCCTTCAAGATGCCAAAAAACTTATAGCAGAAGGGAAAGATGGCCCACAAGATGGCGGACTACAATTGATGCGTGCAAATAGAGGGTTGCCTAAAAACACCGCCCTCATTAAGTTTCTGAGTGAGGCTGGAATGAAGGTTAAGCTACAGAAATCTGAAAACTATTACCTCGCAGAGCAACAAAAGCATATGCCAGAGGTAGATGAAGAATTGTATTTCCATATAGACGAAAAAAACAATCAGGTAGAATTAACGGATAAGGGGTTAAATTATATCACTAAAGGTGGCGAAGACCCCAACTTCTTTGTGCTTCCTGACCTAAGTACTGCAATAGCAGAAATAGAAAAAAGCATTGTGTCAGATGCTGAAAAAATAAATAGCAAAGAAGTCCTTATTCAGGAATATTCAATAAAAGCTGATCGAATCCACACAGTTCAACAGTTGTTAAAAGCATATACTGTTTTTGAAAAAGATATTGAGTACGTAGTGCTAGATGGTCAAGTTAAAATCGTAGATGAACAAACAGGCCGAATCATGGAGGGCCGAAGATACAGCGACGGCCTTCATCAAGCAATTGAAGCAAAAGAAAATGTAAAAATCGAAGCAGCTTCTCAAACATATGCTACCGTAACACTTCAAAATTATTTCAGAATGTACCATAAGCTTGCAGGGATGACCGGTACAGCGGAAACTGAAGCAGCTGAATTATGGAACATATACAAGTTGGATGTAGTTAATATCCCAACCAATATTCCTATGACTAGGAAGGATCACGAAGATCTTGTGTTTAAAACAAAACGAGAAAAATTCAAATCTGTTATTGATGAAATTGAATCACTGCGAAATGCAGGCCGACCTATACTAGTGGGAACTACTTCCGTTGAAGTATCTGAATTACTGAGCAGAATGCTTCAGCAAAAGAAAATTCCACACAACGTATTAAACGCAAAGCAACATGCTAGAGAAGCGCAGGTAATTGCTGAAGCAGGGTTAGCGAGCAATGTAACCATTGCAACCAACATGGCAGGTAGGGGAACAGATATTAAATTGGGTGAAGGCGTCAAAGAAGCTGGAGGTCTTGCTATCATAGGTACTGAAAGACATGAAAGTAGGCGCGTTGACAGACAGTTAAGGGGGCGTGCAGGACGACAAGGAGACCCAGGTACTTCTCAGTTCTATGTATCATTGGAGGATGATCTCATGAGGATGTTTGGGAGTGAGCGAATTGCCTCACTTATGGACAGGATGGGCTATAAAGAAGGAGAAGTGATACAACATAGTATGATTACCAAGAGTATTGAAAGAGCGCAGAAAAAAGTGGAAGAAAATAACTTCGGAATCAGAAAGCGTCTATTGGAATACGATGACGTCATGAACAAACAACGTAATGTAGTGTATAGCAAAAGACAGCACGCATTATTTGGAGAACGATTGGCACTTGATTTAGACAATGCTTTCTATGGCGTTGCTTCAGCATTAATTAATCAATATGCAGGAACACGAGAATTTGAAGCATTTAGGTTATCAGCCATCATGCACTTTAGCCTAGACACTACCATCACTGAAGAAGCACTTGAAAAAGGAGATATAAATAGCTTATCGGAAGAATTATACAAACAGGCTATTGAACATTATAGCGCTAAAAAAACTGCGCTAGCCAAACAATCACTTCCTGTCTTTCAAAATGTTAGGTTAACACAAGGAAATCATATCGCAAACGTAGTGGTGCCATTTACCGACGGGAAAAAATCAGTTAATGTATTAACAAACCTAGAGAAGGCACTTAGCTCAAAAGGCCTCGAGATGGCCAATACATTAGAAAAGACAATTACACTTGCTTTAATAGACGATAGCTGGAAAGAACATTTGAGAGCCATGGACGACCTAAAGCAAAGTGTTCAAACAGCAGTGTATGAACAAAAAGATCCATTGGTTATTTATAAGCAGAGTGCATTTCAGCTTTTCTCTGAAATGGATGCTGAAGTAAATAAAGAAATTGTATCCTTCCTTTGTCATGCAGGATTGCCAACAGATCAAACTTCTGGCGGCCTTAAAGAAGGCAAAGAGAGTAGAACTGATATGAGTAAAATGCAAATCAGAAAAGATGATGTTAATTCAAGAAACTCACCTGAAATGCTTGATACCGAAAATTCATACCATGACCCATCCGAGAAAATTAAGCAAGAGCCTATTCGAGTTGGACCGAAAGTAGGACGAAATGATCCTTGTCCTTGTGGTAGTGGTAAAAAATTCAAAGCGTGTCACGGAAAAGAATAATTGAAAGAGTAAGAATTTCAAGATAATAATGCAAAAAGCATCAATCAAATGATGAAGGAAAAAATAAAAAAACGTGCGTCTGACTACTTCGAGCAATATCGTTCGATTAGGCATCATCTTCATGCCCATCCAGAATTAAGTTATGTTGAATTCAACACTTCATCTTTTATTCAAAAGCATCTAGAGAAATTAGGAATCCCTTTTACTGTAATGGCGAATACTGGAGTGATTGGCATTATACAAGGGAAACCCTCATCAAGGGTAATTGCATTAAGAGCAGACATGGATGCGCTACCTATTCAAGAAGAAAACAATCAACCCTACACATCCACTGTGAAAGGAGTTATGCATGCATGTGGCCACGACGTGCATACAACTTGCCTACTAGGGGCATCGCAAATACTAAACGAGTTGAAAGACGAATGGCATGGAACG
>CAMCBE010000102.1 GCA_945872805.1 Chitinophaga pinensis
TGAAGCATTGGCGTATAAATATAGATATTGCAAAAATAGGTTGAGATAAAGCAATTATCTTCGTGAGGTATCAAACAAATTTATATTATGTCAAAGCAGATTGTCAATACTTCATTAGCTCCTGCCCCTATTGGGCCATATAATCAGTCCGTTAAGGCGGGAGGATTTTTATTTATTTCAGGCCAGGTGGCTATTAATCCGTTAACTGGTAATGTTGAAGCCACTAGCATTGAAGAGGAAACCCATCAGGTGATGAAAAACCTATCAGCCATATTAACTGAGGCGAAAATTGATTTTTCTGCAGCGGTAAAGACCACCATTTTTTTAACTGATATGTCGTTTTTTGCTCAGGTTAATGACATCTATGCATCGTATTTAATAGGAGATTTCCCCGCTAGGGAAACGGTTGCAGTGAAAGGCTTGCCCAAAGGGGTTAATGTAGAAATAAGCATGATTGCAGTAGCCCCATAGGCTTCAGTATTTTTCATGCCCAAATTCAACTATTGCCTTTTTTCCTATATTTGTTTTGATAATGAAAAAAAGTATTGCCATTATATTTTTGGGGCTTCAGTTATTTAACATGGGGGGCTATCAACTTTTATTCAAGCATTTTGAAGAAAAGTCGAGTAGTCATTTCATCGAAAAGCTCAATAATCACGCATATAATGAGACTGAATTAATTGAAATAAAGGTCCCAATTAGCCTCCCTTATCAATCCAACTGGGATAGTTACCAACGCTATGATGGTGAGGTAGTTATAAATGGAGTTCATTTTAATTATGTAAAGCGTAAGTTAGTAAATGACTCCATGTCATTCCTTTGTATCCCCAATAAGGATAAAATGGATGTTATTGATGCAGGTAATGTTTTTTATGCTCTTGTCAATGATCTTCAAGGACGTCAGGAAAAGCAAGAAGTTCCTTCGCCGCTTGCTAAGCTATCAAAAATATTTTTTACTGAGTATCCTTCCACACAAGATTTTCAATCCATTCATTCCTCTAACAATTATGAAATGAATAGTTGCGAGCATCCTGCTGAATCTTTGCTTCACCGTTCTGCTGAAGTTCCTGAACGCCCACCATATTTGTTATTTGCGTAATTCATAGTATTCACTTTTACTATGATCTAGTAATAAATTGCATTTTACTTTCCTTGAAAGTTCATGTAATGAAAGCTAGAATATCAAATTTTAAATCAGAATTAAATTTTAGTGGTAAGTATAATATTTCAAATTTCATGCATATGAAAATATATATCATTGTATCTATAATAGCTATATCTACTTTCTTTCAGTTGAATGCATCTGCTCAGGGATGTGTGGCGATTCGTGGTATTGGAGGAGTTTCATGCCTTAATCCACATGAGGCTGCAGATTCCTCTTCATGGTCTCTTACAGTGAACACACGATATTTTAAATCGTACAAGCATTTTGTTGGAATGGCTGAACAAAAGGAGCGTGTGGAGAATGAAACTGAGGTAATCAATCATAATTTTAGCACTGACTTATTCTTACAAAAAAATCTAAGCAAACGGTTTTCTTTTGGTGTCAATTTGCCCATTATAAGTAATGCTCGTTCTTCATTGTATGAACATGGTGGAAATGCTGTAGGGTCTTCTGCAAGACACGCTACTCATTCTTTTGGGTTGGGCGATGTTAGACTAGCCACTTATTATTGGTTGAGAGACCCGGGCAACATGCCTAGGTGGAATGCACAAGTAGGCTTAGGCCTTAAGCTCCCTACAGGAGATTATCAATATCAAGATTATTTCATAAAAAATGATACTACTAAAGTGCTTGGACCGGTCGATCAATCCATTCAATTGGGAGATGGTGGTACAGGCATTACGCTTGAGTTGAGTACATTTTATGCATTTTCTCAGAAATTATCAGCCTATGGAGGATTCTTTTATCTTTCTAATCCGAGGGAACAAAATGGCGTAACAACTGGCAGGGGTAGTGCGGTGACTCCAGCTAGTATTACATATGGTAGTAATATAATGAGTGTGCCTGATCAATACATGTATCGATTTGGACTAAGTTATATGACAAAGCATATGAGTGCAAATTTAGGTTTGCGGAAGGAGGGGTTACCTTCTAAAGATCTGATTGGCGGGAGCAATGGATTTAGGCGTCCTGGGTATGTCCTTTCTGTAGAGCCAGGTATTAGTTTGACTCAAAAAAAGATTACCTATTTCGTGAACCTTCCAGTTGCTATTCAACGTAATAGAACACAGAGTGTTCCGGATAAAATACGATCTCAAAAGACAAATTCCTACTATCGTGGGGATGCTGCATTTGCAGATTATTTGGTTAATGTTGGTGCTGTATTGAAATTCTGATAGTTAAGAATATTTTTTGAAGAGGGGAGGAGTCTGTTGCAGACTCCTCCTCTCTTTTTTTCAGAATATAAATGAACTATCTTTCCTATATATTGTTCGTTTATTACTTGATTTAAGTGAATTCATATGCACAGCTCTTTAGGTACTCATCTCGATCTTGTCCAACTTTGCCAACATCAAAAACAGTATTTTGATGAGGGTAAAACACGACCATTGTCATTTAGGATTGGGCAGTTAAAGAAATTAAGGTCCATTATTCTAGCTAATGAACAAGAAATTGAAACTGCCTTATTTAATGATCTGCATAAATCTTCTTTCGAGGCATTTGGTTCCGAGGTTGGGCAAGTGCTGAAGGAGCTTGACTTCGCTATTTCAAAATTAAAAAAATGGACTGCTCCTCAATCGGTTTCAACACCGCTTATGTTTTTCCCTTCCTCCAGTAAAATCTATCGAGATCCACTTGGAACTGTATTGATCATTGGACCATGGAATTACCCATTTTTATTATTGTTTGCTCCTTTGATTAGTGCCATTGCAGGGGGGAATACTATTATTTTAAAACCATCTGAAGAGGCACCTCATTCCGCAGCGTTGATTGAAAACATTATTTCAACCAATTTTGCTGCCAACTATATTTCAATTGTTCAAGGTCTTGGAGCAGAAGTTATTCCTTCACTTATTGAAGCATTTAAATTTGATCATATCTTTTTTACGGGTAGCACATTCGTTGGACAAAAAATAATGGAGCTAGCAGCCAAAACGCTAACTCCTGTCACCCTTGAACTTGGAGGTAAAAGTCCATGCATTGTTGACACATCTGCAAACCTTGACTATGCTGCAAAAAAAATAGCATGGAGTAAAATTATGAATGCAGGTCAAACCTGTGTCGCTCCTGATTATGTATTAGTTCATAATAGCATAAAAGATGTGTTGATTGAAAAATTGAAATTGAATTTCAAAAATATGCTAGGCAGTGACCCCTCGGAAAGTCCTGATTATGGAAGGATTATCAACGCAAAACGATTCCATAAATTGATTTCTTTTTTGAAGGAGGGCGAGATTGTTTCTGGAGGTCGACATAGTGAACAGGATTTATACATTGAGCCTACTATACTGGATCAAGTATCTATACAAGATCATGTGATGACCGAAGAAATTTTTGGTCCAATTTTACCAATACTCACCTATGAAAATAGAGATGAAGTAGTCGACTGGGTTGAAAAAAATCCATTTCCATTGTCATTGTACATATACGCTGATGACAAGGAACTATCTGATTTTTATATATCCAGACTTCGTTTTGGTGGGTGTTGCATCAATAATGGATTAATTCATTTGGGGAATCCTAATCTTCCTTTTGGTGGTGTTGGTTCAAGTGGAACGGGCCAGTACCATGGAAAGTATGGGTTTGAAAATTTTACTCGCCCCAAAGCTGTTATGCATTCAAAATCTTGGTTTGATGTGCCCATATGGTACGCTCCTTTTGGGAATAAGGTGAAATTATTAAAAACGATCTTTAAAATTACGTGATATGCGAAAGCGATTAAATACTCTTTATATAGTTCTTATAGCCGGTTTAGTGATAATTGTATATGCCTGCGCTTGTTCAGCTTCTTCAAAAACACAAACTAGAAATATGAGTACAAGGCAAACCATGCTCAAAGCATTTTATCCTGTATTAACTAAGGTTACTCGATTTTTTGGAGTGAACAACAGAAAAATCATTTCAACTAAAGCAGTACAACCAAATACTTCAATTTATGAAATTCCTATTGTACTCAATAGCGGAGATACTATTACGCTTAGTCAGTGGAAGGGAAAGAAGATCTTAATAGTTAACACAGCAAGTGATTGTGGTTATACAGGGCAATATGAAGAGCTCCAATCCTTGTATGATCAGCAGAAGGGGAAAGTTATGATTATTGGCTTTCCTGCAAATGATTTTAAAAAGCAAGAAGAAGCAACGGACCAAGATATCGCTGCTTTTTGTAAAAAGAACTATGGTGTTTCTTTTCCAATTGCTATGAAGGCTTCTGTGATTAAAGGAAGTGATCAGCATCCTCTTTATAAATGGCTTTCAACGCCCGATCAAAATGGATGGAATACAGAGGCTCCTGCATGGAATTTTTCAAAGTATATCATTAATGAACAAGGAAAACTATCCAGTTATTTTGATCCAGGGGTGAGTCCAGTTGGAGACGATATTCTAAATGAGTTAACCAAATCGTTATAATAGATTGTTATGAGTCAGAATTATGAGGAGCTAATTGTTCTGGTGGATGAGCACGACAATGAAGTTGGGGTGATGGAGAAGATGGAAGTGCATCGTAGGGCATTATTGCATAGAGCTTTTAGTGTATTTATTTTTAATTCCCAAGGAGAGATGATGTTACAAAGAAGAGCATTGGGGAAATACCATAGTGGTGGATTATGGACCAATACATGTTGTAGCCATCCATATTCAACTGAAACTATTATAGATGCAGCTCAGAGAAGGCTTTACCAGGAGATGGGCTTTAAAACCGATGTGAAACCTATTTTTCATTTTATTTATAAGGCTGCTTTGGATAATGAATTAACTGAATATGAATTTGATCATGTGCTTACAGGTGACTATGATGGACTAGTAGAGATTAATCCACTAGAGGTAGGCGATTATTGTTTTCGAACGATACAGGATATAAGTAATGATTTAAAAAGCCATCCCCAAAAATATACTGCTTGGTTTCATATTGCATTTCCAATGCTCCTCGATTTTCTGGCAAAGGAAAATAGATTAAGCAATGCAGGGTAAAAAAGTCATCATAATTGGTGCTGGTATTGCTGGCATTGCAACGTCAATACGATTGGCTGTGATGGGATATGATGTGGAAGTTTTTGAGAAAAATGACGTTGCAGGAGGAAAGATGTATTTAATTGAAAAAGGAGGGTTTACGTTTGATGCTGGCCCCTCACTATTTACTCAGCCAATTAATATTGAGGAACTGTTTGCTTTTGCTAACGAACCTATTCATGAATATTTCCAATACTCAAAAGTTGACATCGCCTGTAAGTATCATTTTGAAAATGGCAAACGAATTAATGCATTCACACGGCCTGCGGATTTCGCATCTGAAATGAATGAAAAGACTGGAGAGCCTGTTCATAATATAATTCGGTATTTAAAAAATGCAGAGCGTGTTTATGAAAAAGTGGGAAGTATTTTTTTGAATTTTTCTCTACATCGTTTTTCTACTTGGTTTCATCCTAGGGTTTTGGTTGCACTGAAGACTATTAAACTCTCTTATTTATTCAATACACTGGATACGTTTAATCGAAAACGATTTGTTACACCTGAGGCAGTACAAATTTTCAATCGGTTTGCTACGTACAATGGGAGTAATCCATATAAGGCTCCAGGTATGTTAAGCTTAATACCACATCTAGAACAAAACGAAGGAACATTTTATCCTATTGGGGGAATGATATCTATTCCTGATGCATTAACGAAACTCGCGAAACATAAAGGGGTGAAGTTCAATCTCGGGAAAGGGGTTGATAAAATCATACTAGAAGGGAGCTCCGTAAAAGGGGTGTTGTCGGAGGGAGAATTTAATCAGGCAGATATTGTGGTTAGTAATGTTGATGCCTATTATACCTATAAAAATCTTATTGAAGATAAACGTGCAGCAGAGAAAGTGTTACGACATGAACGAAGTAGTAGCGCATTAATTTTTTATTGGGGAATGAATAAGACATTTCCTGACTTGCACTTGCATAACATATTTTTTAGTGAAGAGTATGACGCAGAGTTTAAGCATCTCTTTGAGTTAAAGCGTTTTTATGTTGATCCCACCATATACATTAACATTACTTCTAAAATGGAATCTGGACATGCTCCTGGAGGAAAGGAAAATTGGTTTGTGATGGTGAATGCTCCAGCAACTGAAGTTGATGATTGGGGAAGCCAGATTGAACAGGTAAGGGCATCCATAGTTAAAAAGTTAAATAGAATGTTAGGTGTTGAGTTGGATGACTTTATTGAGACTGAGGAAGTGCTTACTCCCTCAGGCATTCAACTAAGAACTGATTCGTTCCAGGGGTCATTGTATGGAACAAGTTCAAATTCAATTTGGTCAGCTTTTTTGAGGCATGCTAATTTTTCATCTCATATTCGAGGACTTTATTTTGCAGGTGGAAGCGTTCATCCAGGAGGGGGTATACCACTTTGTTTAAAGGGAGCGAAAATAGTAGCAGAGTTAATCGGCAAAACAGATGTGGGTCAAGGGTAATCAATTATCGAACTATTCTTTCATATAATAGTTATAGATTAGTGGAAATGCAACATGCCCCAAATGAGATAAGAGATAATAGAAAATCAAGGATATTTTCCTTGTCTATTTTTCTATTATTACTCATTCATATAGCAGGGGGGATTGGGATGATATATTTTGATACTTCTCTTTTTGCTAAGGCAACACCTATTAATTTGCTTGCGATGGTTGTCTTGATTTTATGGAATCAAGAGGATTTAAATAATCGTTTTTACCTAGCTATTTCGACGGCTTTTTTAATAGGTTTTCTTTCAGAGGTAGCAGGGGTTAATGGTGGCTTTTTATTTGGACACTACAGTTATGGAAACATATTAGGCTTTAAGTTAATGCATGTTCCCGTTCTAATTAGTCTGAATTGGTTTGCAGTTGTTTATTCTTCTTATGTTACGGCATCTTTAATGCTGCGATTTTTGGGATATGATGTAAGCAATTCTAGCGTTATCAAACTGCAGCCCCTTATTGTTCAGTG
>CAMCBE010000103.1 GCA_945872805.1 Chitinophaga pinensis
ATAATTCAGTATGCAGATTGAATTTTATAAATACCATGGTACAGGAAATGATTTTATCATTTTAGACAACAGAACCAATCAATATGAAGGGTTGTCTGAACTAAAAATAAAATCGCTTTGCCACAGGCGGTTTGGAATTGGTGCAGATGGACTAATGATGTTATACCTTGAAGAAGGATATGATTTCAGGATGAAATACTATAATGCTGACGGTAAAGAAGGCAGCATGTGTGGCAATGGAGGCCGTTGTTTAGTGCAGTTTGCCTATGATATGGGGATTAAAAAAGATAGGTACCACTTTATTGCAGTGGATGGTCCACATGATGCTGTAATTAACATCAACGGGCTCATCGGATTGAAAATGCAAGATGTGAATTCCATCCAATTGAATAATACTGATGTGATTTTGAATACAGGTTCTCCCCATTTTATTCGTTTTGTAGATAACATCAAAACTGTTGATGTATTTACAGAAGGAAGAACCATACGCAATAGTGATGCATACAAAGAGCATGGCATTAATGTCAACTTTGTTGAAAAACAAAAGGACTCGATTAGACTTAGGACATACGAGCGCGGCGTAGAAGATGAAACATTAAGTTGCGGAACGGGTGCAACCGCAGCAGCTATTGCATACGCTTCAGAACTTGGCTTAAACAAGGTGCCTATTGAGGTAAAAGGTGGTTTACTTGAAGTGGAATTCAATCGCATAAGTGAAAATGAATGCAGTGAAATTTGGTTGACCGGACCCGCACAGTATGTCTTTAAAGGATCGATCGACATTAGTAACCTAACATAAATCTTCATTTTCGTTTGTTGAAAACAATCAGTTAATTTAGAACAAAGAATAAATACAAACTACTTATGTTCACAATTAGAGTATACGGCCTTCTCATTACAGATGACAATAACGTACTGGTGAGTGACGAATTCATAAGAGGGAATTATTACACTAAATTCCCAGGTGGCGGATTAGAATTTGGAGAGGGAACAAGGGAATGCCTAGCAAGGGAATTCATGGAAGAAATGAATTTGAAAGTAACGGTTGGTGAACATCTATATACCACCGATTTCTTTCAAATGTCAGCATTTGACTCTTCCCACCAGATTGTTTCTATTTACTATCGCGTATATCCACTAGAAGAAATAAAGGTTCCATTGCGGAATAAAGAGTTCGACTTTGATGAAAATCAAATGGCGGTATACCATAAAACCGGGGAGACGGAAACATTTAGGATGATTCACCTGGACAACTTTGGAGGACATGCGGTTACACTCCCCATTGATAAAGTAGTTGCTGAAAGTATAAAACAATCAGCCAGTCAATCCTAATCAATATTAGCTCAGCTTTTTTTAGCCAATTGATCTCTGATTTCTGAGAGCAATTCATCTGTTTTAGACATTGGAGTAGGAATATCTTCATACTTTTTCTTTACCGCATTAATCGCCTTTATGATGAGAAACATAACAAAAGCAACAATCAGAAAATCAATAACAGCAGTTAGAAAAATCCCCCACTCCAGGTCAACTTCCTTCCCTGCTGGGGTAACAATCTTTCCAGTTGGATCATTTACTTGCTCAACTGCATGACGCAAAACAAGTTTTTTATCGCTAAAATTTTGACCGCCAGTTAACACACCAATTATCGGCGCAACCATTTTCTCCGTAAATGTGGAAACCACTTTTCCAAAAGCACCCCCCATGACAAATGCAACGGCAATATCGACCAGATTACCCTTTAGGGCAAATTTTTTAAACTCGGTGATTAGTCCCATATAAATGATTGGTTGAAATTAAATGATTACGATAATCTGCTTGTCCAGAACAGGCTCATAACATATTGAATGTAAGCAAAATCTCTAAAAAAAGCTTTCTTAGAATTCAATATCTTTGTTTTATTCTACTTTGTAATACTAAACGCATTTACGATGAAGGCAATCAATTTCAAAAGCATATATCCGCATCTACTATCCATTGGCGTATTCTTTATCATTGCGATTATCTTCTCGCTACCAGCTTTCCAAGGAATGGTATTGGAACAACATGATATGCTTGCCGTAGAGGGAATGGTAAAAAATTCAAAAGACCATCAACTTTTATACGGAAATCTCCCTCTCTGGAATACCAATGCATTCAGCGGTATGCCTAACTTTCAAATTCTATTCTCCTGGGATAGTCCGGTGTTTAACATTAGAAAAGTTTTAGCCCTTGGACTTCCAAAGCCGGCTGACTTTTTCTTTTTAGCCTGCATTTCATTTTATATTTTGGGACTGAGCTTCAACATGAAGCCATTGGTTTCCATGTTTTCAGCACTTGGCTATGCATTCGCAGCCTATAACCCTGGGATCATCAGCGCAGGACATGAAACGAAGATGATGGCATTAGCTTATGCACCTGGTGTGTTGGCAGGATTCCAAATTATATACAGCAAAAAATATTGGATTGGATTGGCAGTCGCGTCCATTTTTATGACAGTTGAAATGACAGCAAATCATCCACAGATAACCTACTATCTAGTACTGATTTGTTTACTCATGGGATTAACACATCTTGTGCAGTGGATCAAAAAATCTGAATGGGCACATGCAGGGAAATCAATCGCCTTAATTCTACTATCGGTAATCATTGGAGTTGGTAATGCAGCGCCTACCCTCATGAACACCGTTGATTATTCCAAATACACCATGCGTGGTGGCAAAGACATCGAGTCAAAGGATGGCAAAGTTGTGAACGTAAAAACAACTGGATTGGATTATGATTACGCCTCCATGTGGAGCATTAGAAAATCAGAAGCCCTTACTTTATTTATGCCAGAATCGTTTGGTGGTACAAGCAATGAGCCTATGTCTTCTACATCAACATTCATTAGCCAGCTTACAGAACATAATATTCCTGATAACTATGCAGAGCAATTGGCCAGTCAACTACCAGGCTATTGGGGAGGATTAGAAAGTACAACAAGCTCCAATTACCTAGGAGCCATTGCATGCCTTTTAGCCATACTCGGAATGTTATTCCTAAAAACGAATGAACGCTGGTGGATACTTGGTGCAGTGCTAGTAGGAATAATACTAGCCTGCGGTAAATACCTTTCAGGAATAAACGAATTGCTATTTAACTATTTCCCTTACTATAATAAGTTCAGAGCTCCGAGCATGGCATTGGTAATGCCTCAGCTCGTAATCCCTTTACTAGCAGGATTATTTGTGAATGCATTAGTTGAAAATAAAATTGATCAAGACAAGAAATTATTCCTGAAAAAATTGCTCTATGGACTTGGCGGGACAATTGTTTTTGTTGGCTTGATCTATGTATTTAATGACTATAGCACCAATGGAGTTGACAATCAAATTAAAGAGGCCTTTAAAGGACAACAAGTTGGTACAGAGTCCTATTCAACGATTATACTAGACGCATTGATGGCACAGCGAAAAAGCATGTTCTTTTCATCCATTATAAAATTGCTTTTCTTTTCTGTGGCCGTTTTTGGCATACTCTATCTTTATTTCAAAAAAACAATCAAACCAACCCTACTCGTTATCATTTTTCTTCTGATCAATACGCTTGATTTGCTTGTACTGGACAAGAATTTTCTTAACGAAAAAAACTATACTGTTTCAGAAGATTTTATTTCTGGGAATTTCGGAGCGAGTTCAGCAGACCTTGCCATTATGGAAGACAAAGACCCGCATTATCGTGTGTATAATTTAAGTCCAGACAGGTTCTCGGAAGCCAGGACATCTTACTTCCATAGGTCGTTAGGCGGTTATCACGCCGCTAAACTCAGAAACTATCAAGATGTCATAGAAACTAAATTCTCTGAGCCTAGTCTGAATATGAATTTATTGAACATGCTGGATACACGTTATTTGATTATTCCACCTCAAGAAGAAAAAGGGGAATACAAAGTTCAGAAAAATGAAAAAGCCTTGGGTGCGGCCTGGTTTGTAAACAAATTAGTGAAGGCAAATGATCATGCAGAGGAATTAAAATACCTAGACTCTATAAATACATCTACTACCGCAATCATTGATGCAAGTCAATCGGGGCAGCAGCTCGACTATGCACTTGATTCCAGCAGTAAGATCAATCTGGTAAAATATAGGAATGATACAGCCGTTTTCGAGACTTCCACAGCTCAAGCACAATTTGCTGTATTCAGTGAAGTGTATTATCCAAATGGATGGAATGCCTATATAGATGGGAAAGCAACAAACTACCAGAAAGTGAATTATTTTCTTAGGGGTATGCAAATCCCAGCAGGGAAGCATACCGTAGAGTTCATCTTTGAACCAAAAGTGTATAAACAATCCGCCATGATAGCAAACCTATCTGGTTGGGGACTTTACGCAACTATTCTCTTGGCTGCTTTGGGTATGTTTCTTAGTCGGAAAAAAGAAAAAACTTAATCGTGTTGGATTTATCGATCATCATAGTGAATTATAAATCATCACACCATGTGATGAACTGCTTAAAAAGCATTTATGATTCATCTATGAGTATATCCTTTGAAATTATTATTGTAGATAATTTTTCAGAGGATGGTAGTCAGATCACAATTAGTACTCTATACAATCAAGTCATCTGGGTTCAAAGTCAGTATAATGCTGGATTCGCTAGGGCAAATAACATGGGAATAGAAGTAGCAAGAGGAAGAAATATTTTATTGCTGAATGCTGATACCATTGTTCAAAATAATGCGCTTGAGAGAACAATGAGATTGTTTGACAACCAACCCACTTATTCGGCATGTGGAGTTCAATTGCTTAATCCTGACCTTACAGTACAACATTCAGGGGCAAAGTTCATAACCGGTGGGGTGAATCTATTACTACCACTTCCCTATTTTGGAAAATTCATGAGATCTATTGCTTTTAAAGCAGGAGTAAAACAACCCAATGTTTTTGAAGTAAAAAAAGATGTTGAAGTAGATTGGATAGTGGGAGCTTTCTTGATGGTAAAAAAATCAACGATTGACCAGTATGGTAAATTAGATGACGATTTTTTCATGTATGCAGAAGAAATTGAATGGTGCTCTAGGTTGAGGAAGAAAGGTCCAATGATACTATTTAGCAACCCTAAGGTTATTCATCTTGGCGGAGGCTCTAGCTCAGACTACTATAAAGTAAGTGATAGTGATAACAGCTGGAATCTTTGGAACAAGAAATCAAGACAAATCATCTTATCCCAATTATTGAGGGTAAGAAAACAATGGGGATTGGGTTGGTACCTAATCAACCTTAGCATTTACCTCCTTGAAATTCCTATGTTTATTATTTTCCTGAGTATCGATAAAATCATAAACGGGAATAAGTCGGCATACACTTGGAATCAATTTAGAGGCTTCACAGAAAATATCTTAGCTGTTTTACCTTTTATACTAGATATTGCCCTGAATAAAAAACAACTTTACAAAGTGTAGTATGCACATATCCATCATCATCGTCAACTATAATACGTTTGAATTAACCAGCAAATGTATCAGATCTATTTACGATCAGGTGAAGCATATCAGCTTTGAAATAATATTAGTTGACAATGCATCAGTCGAGAAGAATTCTGATGCATTCAAAGTTGAATTCCCTAATATCACCCTTATTAAGAGTGAAACAAACCTAGGATTCGCAAAAGGAAATAATCTGGGTATTCAGCATGCCACAGGAGAATATATACTCTTATTAAACAGCGATTGTGAATTACGCAATAATGCTCCCCATATTAGCTTTGAGTACATGAAATCTCATCCTAGTTGCGGGATGAGTACAGTTCAATTGCAATACCCTGACGGTAGGCTACAATACAATTGCAGAAAATTCAGAACAATTGGATGGGAATTATTAGAGATCATACCACTCTACCTCCTACTGTCTAAAACCAATAGAGAAGAACTCATGCTCCATCATTATTTCAAACATGATCGTGAAGTAAGCTGTGATTGGGTTTGGGGGACTTACATGTTTTTCCCAAGATCAATACTTAAATCATTACCCGGAGAGAAATTAGCTGAAGATTTCTTTATGTATAGCGAGGATGTACTTTGGTGTTGGCAAATCAAACAGCTTGGGCTTAGCATATCGTTTATCCCTGAAGGGAAAGTCATGCATGTGCATAAAGGAAGTAGCAAAGGCAAGAAAAATAATTTTCAGAAAATGGGAATAAACAACCATGCTATTTTCATGAAACGGATTTACCCAAACTGGAAGTGGTACATCTTTAATCTTATTTATAAATCGAAGCAACACTTGTTCAGTCTTCTTAAAAAAATGCTTAATTAAGTTTGACCTAGTTTTTCTTTAGCAAGTGCTTGACTACGAGATTTCGAATTAGCTTAAATGGGAAGGAAAAAATACCCCAAAAGATTGCTCCAAAAAAAGATAACTTAAATCCATATTGTCCTAGATTGACTCGTATGTGTTTTATAATATACTTGAACTCAAGATAACAAAGCAAGTTATATACAATACTTATAGTTGTTTTAAAATGGATTGGAAGTGTTTTATTATATACATCATAGGCGCTAGTGAAATCATTCAAAGCGAGTAAAACACAGTCGACAAGTTTTTCCTGGTCAAAGTCCCAAACCTCTATAACACCTTGATTGGGTACATTAAATCGTTTAAAATCAAGCGATACAGAATTAGACCATCGAGCGAAGGGATTCAACAATTGAACCATTGGTAATATTTTACCACAATCAGAAGTTGAAGACCATGTTATACCAGAAGAAGTGCCAACAAGAAAAGTACAATACTGAGTGAGGCATGCTGTTTCTCGAAGCGTGAGGCCACTCCCATCGATAACAGCAGGATTGGCATGAACAATTGGATTTGCTGAAGATAGAATTATGGCATAATTATCCTGTTCCACAATTTTTTCCGAAAACGACACAGCATACTCTTTTGTGATATTTGATTGCCCACTTTGTGGAGCATATTCAAACAGTATAACTTGCTTGTATTTTCTTAGACTATGCTCTTCAATGAACTTATCAACCTTTACAATTTCTTCAGGCAATAAACGCAGTACCGGTTGTAAGGGTACTGTAATTTGTCTTGGGTATGCCCTTAATATATTCCCTCTAATAGTA
>CAMCBE010000104.1 GCA_945872805.1 Chitinophaga pinensis
ATGATTTTTTTATCAGACTCTAGCACCCACTGATTATCTTTTTCATTTTTTGAAAGTTTTAAGTCAGTCAGGAATCGAGCAATTTTTTTCTTTTTTTTCATTCCCAATGGATAGAAATAGTCACCCGCCTTCCATGGCCTCAAAAGTAATGGATAGACTAGGTGGCGAGTATCGATGAAGGCTTGATTGGGATTAGGGGTTGTTTTAGAATCTCCTACAATGGCCTTGAAATTTAATTCTCCCCCATCAAATGAAATATTACCTCGCCCCTCTTCAATCACTTTTATTTCAGGCTCAGCATTATTGATGACATCAATCAATAACCAATCTCTATTTTTCAGTACCCTATGTGAATGCGATTGGATAAACTTTCCACTTGATGCAGTAAACAGTTTTTTCAATTCATTGGATTGATCAACTGAAAATCCAAAAGTCTTGAATAACTCATACAAGATGGTATCGAGTGGTTCAGTGATCATTAATTTTTTAACCGGCAACATAAATCCTGTCCCATTTTTTTCAAGTAGCCCACTAATAATTTTATCTACTTGCTTTCGGTAAAGAAACTCTACTTCACTAAGTCGTTTAGCCGTATTGATTATATTCATGTCCACTTCAGGAAAAATATTTTTTATCTCTGGTAAGATGGTATGCCTAAAAAGATTTCGCGTGTAGTGAACATCTGCATTAGTACGATCTTCTACCCAACTGATTTGCTGAGATGCTGCATACTCAAGAATTTCTTCTCGCGTAAACGACAATAAAGGTCTGATGAGTTGATTCGATTTTTCAAGAATGCCATGAAACCCCGCTATCCCAGTACCCCTAAAAAAATTCATGGCAATCGTTTCGACCTGATCATCTTGGTGATGGGCTGTAAGCAACCAAGATTTAGCCCCCTTAATATCGATGCTATTTATTACTTCATGAAACCAAGTATACCTAAGCATTCTAGCCGTTTCTTGAACGCCTTTGCCAAGTTGCTGCATTTCGCTTTTCGTATCAAATGATTTTACCTGTAAAGAGCAACCCAATTTCACGGCAAGTGCCCGAACAAATTCTTCGTCACGATTACTTTCAGCTCCACGCAAGTTGAAATTACAATGCAGGATTTCGAATTGAACTCCGGTTGATTTAAGCATGTGTGCCAATACCACAGAATCCATACCACCACTGCACGCAAGAAACAGCTGGTCATCCGACTTCCATAACGTCGCAGAGTCGATATGCTGTTTAAACCGATCAAAAAAAGGAGAGTTACTATTTTCTAAAGACATATTAATATCCCTCCATTTCGTCAGTTAATTGTTGTAATGCAGACCTTAGTTCACGTAATGCATGTTGATCGTGAATAGATTCTGCCGCTTTGATGCCTAAGGTATACGTCTCCGTCGCAGCCTGAAGATCCTGCTTCCGTTCTTGTAGTTTTGCCATATGATAATACGACCCCACGTATAGTGGATCTATTGAAAAAATTTCATGAAACAGTTCCAATGCATTTTGATCATCCCCTTGTTTAATCCATTCCAACGCCAATGCATGTTTGCTAAACAAATCATCTGGATTTGATTGAATAAAACCGGTTAAAAATGCGATACGGTCCATTGGGGATAATTTAATTAACCCCGCTGAAAATATTCAGTATGTCAGGGGTATATTTGTAAACAATGGCTGTTTCGACAACCTTTAACTCAATTAATAATCGATATAATGAAGATACTTGTTTGTATCAGTAGAACACCAGATACGACTGCAAAAATAGCCTTCACAGATAACAACACGAAATTTGCTACGGAAGGAGTACAATGGATCATCAATCCGTATGATGAGTGGTATGCGCTGGTCAGGGCTATTGAACTTAAAGAGAAAGATGCTTCAATCGGGATTCATTTGGTAACCATTGGTGGAGCGGAAACAGAACCGATCATCCGAAAGGCCCTAGCCCTAGGGGGAGATGAGGCCTTTCGAGTAAACGCTATTGAAGAAGATCCATACTTCATTGCAAGTCAAATTGCCTTTGTGGCTAAAGAAGGAGGCTATGATTTGATTTTAACTGGAAAAGAAACAATCGATCATAATGGCTCATCCATTGGTGCCATGGTAGCTGAACTGCTAGATATGCCATTCATAAGTTTGGCGACAAAGCTTGATATTGAACCTACGCAGGCCCTAGTAACAAGAGAAATCGAAGGAGGAGAAGAAGAGGCAGAAATCAGCTTCCCATTGGTAATCTCGTGTCAGAAAGGCATGGCTGAAGCTAGAATTCCAAACATGCGGGGCATTATGGCGGCTAGAACAAAACCTCTTGCCGTTAAAGATCCTCAATCGGCTGAAAAACTAACAACAACCAAGGCCTTCGTATTGCCACCTGCAAAATCTGGTGTTAAACTAGTTCCAGCAGAAACACCAGAAATTTTAATCCAACTTCTACGCGAAGAAGCTAAAGTCATTTAACTAAACATACTGCTATGTCCCTCATCATATTTACAGAACACAGTGAAGACAAAATAAAAAAATCATCCTTGGAAGCCATTTCATATGGAGTGGCCTTAGCAGGAAAACTTAATATCGAGGCAATAGCCTTAGTAGTTGGACCAACGGCAGCCCCATTGAGTGAGTTGGGAGAATATGGCGTAAAAAAAGTCGTACACGCCAATGATTCAGCAATTATAACGTCCGACACAAAATCCCTGGCGACGATCATCAGCCAAGCAGCGGATACACATCAAGCCGATGTGATTATTTTTTCAAATACCCTTACCGCAAAAGGAGTCGCGCCAAGATTATCTGTTCGAATGAAAGCCGGATTGGTTACTGGTGCTGTTGCATTACCAGACTTAACAAACGAATTTACTGTGAGGAAAACGGTCTTTTCAGGAAAGGCATTTGCCGATGTAACAATTCTATCCCCCAAGAAGATCATTTCACTAAACCTAAATGCATTTGAAATCATAAAATCTACTGGCACTGCTGAAGTAATTCCATTTACAACAGCAACTATATCTAGCTCGATTAAAATTAAAAAAGTAAATCGAATGGCCGGTGAGATTTCACTTGCAGAGGCAGATAAAGTAGTTAGCGCAGGGAGAGGCCTAAAAGGACCTGAAAATTGGGGTATGGTTGAAGAGTTAGCAACATTACTCGGTGCCGCTACGGCATGCAGCAGACCGGTTGCTGATTCGAACTGGCGCCCACACCATGAACATGTTGGACAAACCGGCTTAGCGATTGCACCAGATTTATACATTGCTATTGGAATCTCTGGAGCCATTCAACACTTAGCAGGGGTTAACCGCAGCAAAACAATTGTCGTAATCAATAAAGATCCAGAAGCACCATTCTTTAAGGCGGCAGATTATGGCATCATTGGAGATGCATTTGAGGTTGTTCCCAAAATGATTGAAGCCATTAAACAATTAAAAAAATAACAATTAAACAGCTTCATACATTGAAATGGTTATTACAAAATGAATCAACTCAATTTTGAACAGAATTCAATAAAAAAATTGGATTAAATTCGCCTTGAATATGAAGAAGTTAGAATTGGAAATTATTGCCTTGTCGCATTCGATAACCCAAACCAACTCCTATGCGGTGGTCTTGGGTGAAGTGAATGGCCTCAGACGCCTTCCAATTGTGATTGGTGGATTTGAAGCACAAGCCATTGCAGTAGCGCTAGAACACATGAAGCCTACTCGTCCACTCACACATGATTTAATGAAAAATTTCATGTTGGCATTTAACATTGACTTGCATGAAGTAATCATTTCTGATTTACAAGAAGGCATATTCTACTCAAAGCTATTATGCAGCACAGACACTGATACTATTGAAATCGACTCCCGTACGTCCGATGCACTTGCCTTAGCGGTTCGCTTTGGATGCCCTATCTATATTTATGAAAATATTTTCGAAATCGCCGGGGTTGATAAATCTGAAAAAACAGAAAGTACAGGAGATACAAAAAAAGTAGCGACATCAGCACTGTCAACAGCGCAGAGTAATGTTGACCTTAAATCACTGACATTAGAAGAGCTGCACACCCTACTCAATGAAGTATTAGAACAGGAAGACTATATCCGAGCCATTACGATCCGAGATGAGATAAACTCTCGAAAATAATACTTCATACTATGTACGCAGTCATTTTTACGTATCAATTTAATCCAGGCATGCCGAACGAAGAATATATACATCATTCAAAAACACTCAACAATTCAGTAAAAGGCCAAAAGGGATTCATTAAGGTAAAAGACTTCTCTAATGATGAAGAAAAAGTAAGCATCTCCTATTGGGAAACCTTAGAAGATATAGCAAATTGGTCTGCTAACAACGGACATATGATAGCAAAGCAATTTGGCAAAGAACATGGATACGCATACTACACTGTTGAAATAAGTCATATAGTGAAGTCATATTAATACTTTATCTATTCAATGATTATATTCCCGAACTGCAAGATCAATCTAGGACTAAGTGTTGTTTCCAAAAGAGATGATGGGTATCATAATATTGAAACCATTTTTTATCCGATTCCATTTTACGATATTCTTGAGGTAATAACAGATAACCAAACGCCTAACCAAGACGTTCAACTTTCTATTTCGGGAAAAATCATTCAAGGCGAAGAAGAAAAAAATCTTTGTATAAAAGCATATAGGCTACTGAAGAAAGATTTCCAGCATATACCGGCTATTTCAATCCATCTCCATAAGAATATCCCTATGGGTGCTGGATTAGGTGGCGGCTCTTCAGATGGAGCGTACATGATTAGGTTGTTGAATGAGAAATTCAATCTTGCACTTGATTCTTTTCAAATGAAATCATACGCGTTGCAATTGGGAAGTGATTGTCCATTTTTCATTGATAACAACCCCGCATTTGCAGAAGGCAGAGGAGAGATTCTACATCAAGTTGATATTGACTTATCTGGTTATGGGATTGTCCTAATTAACCCCGGCATACATGTTAGTACTGCTGACGCATTTAGAAACATTTCCGCTAGTAAGCCAGTCCACCCCTATTCTGCAGTAACAAACACACCGTTGAATCAATGGAGAAATATTTTATTCAACGACTTTGAGAAAACGATTTTTGACCTACACCCTGCAATACGGGAGATTAAAGAAAAACTCTATACAAACGGCGCTATTTATGCTTCGATGACAGGCACAGGATCAACGGTGTATGGAATCTTTGAGGGAACTATTCCGGAAAGTATCGTATCGGAGGACCACTATGAAGTTATCCTATTGCAAAACGGTAAATCGCGAAGGTTATAAATATTACTGATTTATTCTATATTTGCAGTATGCATTGCAACACATTAAAGTCATTTTATTTTCTTGCACTTAACCTTGACTTGCTTAACCACTAGCTAGTTATCCGTCAGATGATATACATCAGACGTGCGCCTTGTATAAGGTATTTGCCTATTTTATTTTCGTTTTTACCATTCTTTCAGCCAATCCTTGCTGATTTCAAAAAATACATAAGATGACTAGTCAATCACCACAATACTTTATCGATTTAGAATCTGAATACGGAGCGCATAACTATCACCCACTTCCGGTAGTCATTTCCAAAGCTGCTGGATGTGAGGTATGGGATGTACAAGGAAAAAAATATTATGATTTTCTTAGTGGATACTCCGCCGTGAATCAAGGCCATTGCCACCCAAAAATCATTAAGGCCCTAATAGATCAAGCTCAAACACTAACCCTAACGTCAAGAGCATTCTATAATAATAAACTGGGTGAGTATGAAAAATACATTACTACCCTACTTGGCTATGATAAAATTCTTCCCATGAATTCAGGAGCAGAAGCAGTTGAAACGGGAATAAAATTAGCACGCCGTTGGGGTTATGCAGTAAAAGGTATTGAAGAAAATAAAGCTAGAATCGTTGTATGTGAAGGCAACTTCCATGGACGTACAAGTGCTGTTATTTCATTTAGCACGGATCCATCATCTTATACAAAGTTCGGCCCGTATATGCCCGGCTTTGATATCATTCCATATAATGACCTCAATGCACTAGCTAAAGCACTTGAAGATAAAAACGTGGCGGCATTTTTAGTTGAGCCTATCCAAGGAGAAGCAGGTATATTGGTTCCAGATGAAGGTTTTCTGAAGAAAGCGAGTGAGATGTGTCGTGCTGCAAAAGTGTTGCTGATTTCCGATGAAATTCAGACCGGATTATGTAGAACAGGTAAAATGCTTTGCTCAGATCATGAAAATGTAAGACCAGATATTGTACTCTTGGGCAAGGCGCTGAGTGGTGGCGTATTTCCAATTAGTGGAGTCTTATCGGACAATGAAATTATGCTCACCATTAAACCAGGTGAACATGGATCTACATTCGGTGGTAGTCCACTCGCCAGTGTTGTGGCCAAAACAGCATTGGAAGTATTGGTAGATGAAAAAATGGCCGAAAACTCCTTAACCATGGGTGAATTATTCAGGAAAGAAATCAAGGCACTGAACTCACCCCTTATTAAAATAGTAAGAGGAAAAGGGTTGATGAATGCCATTGTAATTGATCATAAAGATCCTGAAGCGGCATGGGACCTTTGTGGCGTTTTCATGGAGAATGGATTATTAGCCAAACCGACCCATGGAGATAAAATTCGACTTACTCCGCCATTACTCATCAATGAGGCTCAACTACGTGAATGCATAGCCATTATAGCGAAATCGCTGAAGGCTTTTGCAGCGTAATAGCTAAAAAAAAGTGATGTTCTCGTTAACCATACCTAGTTTATGAACTAGGCACAGCGCCTAAACATTTTTTAGTAAATTTGCATTCAACTATACACTGAATGAGCGAAGAAAGGTCACTGAATTTTCTAGAAGAAATTGTTGAAGCTGATTTAGCATCTGCCAAACACCCCATTATACATACTCGATTTCCTCCTGAACCAAATGGGTACCTGCATATTGGACATGCCAAAAGCATATGCCTCAACTTCGGCTTGGCCGATAAGTATGGCGGTAAAACCAATCTTCGGTTTGATGATACCAATCCAGTTACAGAAGACACTGAATATGTTGAGTCCA
>CAMCBE010000105.1 GCA_945872805.1 Chitinophaga pinensis
AGAAATGACAATGGGCATTTTCAGGACATCAGTGATCAGGCAGGTATTGTTTCAAACGTATTAAATTTTGGATTGGGCATTGCTGTTTCAGATTTGAATTATGATGGTTGGCCGGATGTATATGTGTCTAATGACTTTGAAGAAAGTGATTATTATTATATCAATAATAAGAACGGAACCTTCACAGAGTCTTTTGCCAATTGCATGAATTTGACTTCTCTAAATACCATGGGGATCGATGCAGCAGATTATGATAATGATGGGTTAACGGATTTACTGACACTCGACATGTTACCTGAATCCAATTATTTGCTGAAGACACATGCTGGTTCAAACAATTTCGATAAAACGAACCTGCTTATCAAGAATGGATTCCAGCCTCAGTTTAGTCAAAATATGCTGCAACGAAATAATGGAGATGGTACGTTTTCAGAAATCGGGCAACTTGCCGGCATATCCAATACTGATTGGAGTTGGGCTCCATTATTTTGTGATTTTGATGGCGATACGAACAAGGATTTATTTATTGGAAATGGTTTCGTAAAAGATTTTTCTGATCATGATTTTATCAATTTCATGGCAGCTAAATTAGCTAAAGGCGAAACAGTAAAATCGGGAGAACCTATTACGAAAATTCTTGAGTTGATGCCAACGCTTAAAATCCCAAATTATATGTTCAAGAATAATGGGGATGGTACTTTTAAAAATAGTACGAAAGATTGGGGATTTGATTTACCTATTCTATCTTATGGTGCTGCATATGCCGATTTAGATAATGACGGTGATATGGACCTTGTGGTGAACAATACGGATGATTACGCATCGATTTACAAAAACAATGCTGATAAAATCGTTAAGAATAATTATCTCCGGATTGTATTGAATGGAGAAGGACAAAATAAAAATGGGATCGGGGCAAAAGTAAAAATATACAGTAAAGACAATATCTATTTTCAAGAGCAATTCCCGGTTAGAGGATACCAATCATCAGTAGATATGCGCTTGAACTTTGGACTTGGAAAAATTAACACGATTGATTCATTAATGATAATTTGGCCAAGCGATCATTATCAAGTGTTAACCAACTTGCCCATTAATAATACCCTTGTATTAAAAGAAGTTGATGCAAAGCAAACGTACAATTATGTAAAAACTGTAGCGCCAACATTATTTCAAACTTCTGAATTAGAGAACATCAAGCATGTTGAAAATCCGATAAATGATTTTAATATTCAGCGACTATTGCCTAATTATTTATCGAGAAGTGGGCCTGGATTAATTGTGGCCGATGTTAATAATGATAAACGAAAAGATATATTTCTTGGAAATGCCAAGGGATCGATTTCAAAATTATTTTTCCAATCCGCTGATGGAAGTTTTAAACAATCTAGTACTACCAGCTTTATAACAGATTCGAGTGCTGAAGTAACGGCTTCTTGTTTTTTTGATGCTGATGGTGATCAGGATATGGATTTATACGTTGCGCATGGAGGCTATGAATTCAATGAGTTAGATCCACTATTGCAGGACAAGCTTTATATCAACAACGGCCAAGGTGATTTTACTGAAAAAGCGTTACCCTCATTATTATTTAGCAAGGGATGTGTAAAGGCTACTGATGTAGATGGTGATGGTGATCAAGATTTGTTTGTTGGGGGGCGGTTGGTTCCAAGAAAATATCCTTATCCTGCTCCTTCAAGGATATTGATTAATGATGGTAGAGGGAATTTTAGTGATCAGACCTCTACGATGGCACCATTTTTTGAAACACTGGGTATGGTTACTGATGCAGCTTGGGTTGATTTGAATTATGATCAGAAGATGGAGTTGGTTGTAGTAGGGGAATGGATGCCTATTAAAGTATATGAGTTTGCGGGCAACAAATTTTCAGATGCATCAGACAAATACATTCATTTCGCAAGCAGTGGTTGGTGGAATTCCATCACAGTGGCTGATATGGACAAAGATGGCGACCAAGATCTGGTTCTTGGGAATGCTGGAACGAATACCCAATTTCATGTTTCCGAAAAGGAGCCTATGACTGAGGTGTTTAGTGATTTTGATAAGAATGGTTCTGTTGACCCTATTCTATTCTATTATATACAGGGAGAAAACTATCCAGCATTTTCCAGGGATGAGATGAGTGATCAAATGCCCGGAATCAAGAAAAAATTCCTCACGTACAAGAGTTATGGGGTTGCCAAAATGGATGATTTGTTTACTAAGGATCAATTAGCAAAAAGTCAGACACTTAAAGCCGAGTTGATGGAGACCGTTTATCTCGAAAATAAAGGGATTGAACTCGCAAGACGGGCTTTACCACTGGAAGCTCAATATGCTCCAGTCTATGGCTCTGTGGTGGCTGATTTTAATGGGGATAATCAAAATGATATCCTGTTGGTTGGAAATAACAGTTGGACAAGAGTACGGTTTGGTCGGTACACTTCTAATCATGGCATCTTATTAACTGGGGATAACAAGGGTAATTTTCAGTATGTCCCACAAACGATTAGTGGCTTGAAATTAAAGGGTAATTTTAGAAGTGCTGCGTTGGTAAATGACCATACCATTATATTAGGAGTGAATGATGGGAACGCCGTTTTGTTGAGAAATAAATAGTTTTTTTACTTTTTTTTGTTTTTTGGACATTTTTTTCGAATTTTTTTTATGAAAAAACCTTGGGACTTGAATTTGGTTATTATAGGTCTTTAAAATATATATATTTTATTTATATATATAAATAATTGATAATTATAAGTTTGCATACTTTACTTTTCATTTTCCTTGATTCTTGGAGATTATACACACATTTGGTAGTCAAAAAATAACTTAAAAAATAAAAACGCTGCACGTATTTTTTTTTTTTTTTAAAATTAGCCCACTTATATTTAATCTTTAATTAACATTAAATTAATCTCATGAAAGGACTTAAGGTAATGCTGTTCTTACTACTAGTTGCAAATCTAGTAACGGCTCAAACTCGGCAGATTAAGGGTCTTGTAAAAGACGCTGCCAATCAAGGTGTTCCATCCGCCACTGTAAAAGTTAAAAATGGCAAAGGCCAAGCAGTTACAGATGCTAACGGAGCTTTTTCTTTATCGGTTCCTGCAGGAAATGTTGTTTTACAGATTTCCTCCATTGGTTTTGAATCTAAAGAAGTTTCAGTAGCAGGTTCTGCTGGTGATGTATCCATTTCTTTAGCTTCTTCTTCTGCATCGTTGGCTGACGTTGTTGTAACAGCGCTTGGTGTAACGAAAAGCAAGAGATCATTGAACTATGCTACTCAATCAGTTGAAACCAGGGATTTGACTAAAGCACGTGAAACAAACGTTGCCAACTCACTTTCTGGTAAAGTTGCTGGTCTGGACGTAGTTCGTTCATCTCGAGGAGTTGGATCTGATGTACGTATTGTACTAAGAGGTGATAGATCATTTGCAAACAGCAGTGAGGCTCTAATTATTATAGACGGAATTCCTGGTGATTTGAGTTCATTAAACGCTGATGATATCGCATCTATGAACGTTCTAAAAGGTTCTTCTGCTGCGGCTCTTTATGGAAGTGATGCATCAAATGGTGTTATCATCATCGCCACTAAAAAAGGTTCAGCTGGTAAAGGCCTTGCAGTTTCTGTAAACAGCAGTACTCAACTTGATCAAGTAGTAAATCTTCGCGATTTTCAAAATACTTATTCTCAAGGTTCAGGTGGTAACTACATCAAAAATTCTGAATTAGGTTGGGGAGAAAAAATAGTTGGACAGCAAGTTGACAACTGGAGTGTTAATCCAGCAGATGCTGCCACAACTAAACTTGAAAGCAATCCCAATAACTATTTGGATTTCTACAGCACTGGCCAGACATACACTAATGGTGTTTCTGTAACGGGTGGTGGTGATAAAATTCAATCTTTCTTCTCTTATAATAATATATCTGGAAGAGGAATAGTTGATAACAACACGTTCTTAAGACATAACTTTAACTTTAGGGTTGGTGGAAATATCACAGACAAACTTTCATTTGATGCTAAAATCACTTATTTTGATCAGGGTGAAAACAACTTTGTTAAAGCAGGTGAAGATTTTTCAAATGTAAACCGTCAGATTCTTCGTTTACCAACAAACATCAGCGTGGATTACATTAAGGATCATTATCAATTTAGAAATGATCAAGGTCAGTTGATTCAAAACTATTGGAACCCAGGATCGAATGGTGGAGAGAATCCAATGTGGGTTAAGTACAACACGACGAATAAGCTGAATTCTGGTAATGTTAAAGGGATGGGATCATTAACCTATAAATTCTTACCCAACCTTAGTCTTTTGGTTCGTACTGGTTTGAATAAATATTTATCAAATTCTCAAGATCGTAGATTCAGAAACACATATGTTATCGCAGAGGAAGGCTATTATGGATTGACCAATAGTTCTTTTACTGAGGTAAATAATGACTTCTTATTGAACTACCAAGGTAATTTCGGTGATTTCAAATTAAACGCCAATGCCGGTGGAAATATGAAAACCAGAATAAGTAGTGGATTGAATTCTGCTGCAAGTGCATTAGTGAATGAGAATGTATTTACACTTAATAATGCGGCTTCTGGAAAATTATCTTCTAATGAGAGTTACTCTGCTTATCAAAAGAACTCTCTATATGCAAGTAGTGATTTGAGCTATAGGAAATATCTAGTATTGAGTGTAACAGGTAGAAATGACTGGTCTTCAGCGTTACCTTCATCTAATAGATCTTATTTCTTTGGATCAACTGGTCTAACTGCTATCATTTCAGATATGGTAAAACTACCTGATTATGTTAGCTTGTTTAAGGTTAGGACTTCTTTCGCACAAACAGGTATCGATGCTGGCCCATATCAAACCAAAGAATACTTCAGTGTAACTCCTGGTGGTGGTATCAGCAAGAGTCAATCTAAGCCAGCTGTGGATTTAAAGCCTGAGCTTACTAGCTCTGGTGAATTAGGGGTAGACTTAGCCTTCCTTAACAATAGAATTTCTACAGATGTTACATTATACAAAACCAACTCAAAAAACCAGTTGGTTAACGTAGCAACTCCTCCAGCATCAGGATATTCTAGCAAATTCATCAATGCTGGTGATGTACAAAATAAAGGAATAGAAATTACATTGAATTTTGTACCAGTGAAAACGAATGATTTCTCTTGGTCTTTCTATGTGAACTATGCTAGAAACTGGAACCAGGTTATTTCAATTTCTCCAAACTCTCCTGAATTTGTATTGGGATCAGACGGTTTCATGAACTATACTAAGATAGTAGAAGGAAAGCCTTTCGGAGAAATGTATAGTAGAGGTTTCGTAAGAAATGCAGCAGGTAAAGTTGTTGTTTTGCCAAGCGGACTTCCTCAAGTTACAGGTGCTCAAAATGTATATGTAGGAAATAGCCGTCCTGATTGGATAGGTGGTTTGGGTAACCGATTTACATACAAAGATTTTGCATTGAGTTTCTTAGTTTCAGCAAGGATCGGTGGTGTGGTAACTTCTTTTACAGATGCTAACGTTGTTGGAGATGGATTCGCTGCTAAAACCCTCGAAGGAAGAAGTGGTTGGGTAGTAGATGGTGTACAAGAGGATGGTTCTAAGAATACTGTTCAAACTACTGCGGAAGCATATTGGATGTCAGTGGGTGGTAGAAATACTCCAGCTGGTGAAGCATTCACGTATTCAGCTTCAAACATTAGATTGAGAGAACTCGTTCTAAGTTATAACATTCCTCAAAAGAAAATAGCAAAAACTCCATTTAAGGGTGCAACGCTATCGTTAACTGGACGTAACCTTTTCTTCTTGATGAATAAAGCACAAGGATTTGATCCTGAATTGGTAGTATCTACCGCAAGTGGCTTAATAGGAACTGAGTCTTTCTGCTCGCCTTTTACACGCAGTCTTGGACTTAACCTAAACCTTAATTTTTAATTATTAAAAAATAATAGTTTATGAGAAAATACACTAACGGTTATACTCTTTTCGTCTACTTCTGCATGCTGGCATTATTGTCTTCATGTACTAAAGGGTTCGATGAATTAAATACCGACAAAACAAAAATTGAAACATTAGCGCCTAAGCAATTGGACAAGTTGTTCAGCAGTGCAGAGTATGGTGGTATTTTAAATACCGATCAGTGGGGCGGCGGTTACCAGCTTCTTATATCCCTTGCTTCTGATGAGCAAGCACAGTTCTTCTCTTGTACGCAAAAAGCATTCCCAAGTGATCGTAATGCTATGGTGGGTCGTTGGATAAATGGTGGATGGGGCGCGTTCCTTAATGGAGCTTCTACCCTACAAACCATTTTGGATCAGACTGGTCCAAATTCACCTTCACCTCGTCCTGTAGAAGAAGCGGTGGCTAAAGTGTGGAAATCGTACATCTTCATTCCGATGACAGATTTCTTTGGACCTCTTCCTTACTCTAATCTTGGAAATGGTCAGGACGTTGTTGAATATGATTCTCAAGAATTTATTTACACAGACATTTTAAAATCTTTGGGTGAGGCAATTGCCGTACTTTCTCAAAATCAAGATAAATCAGCATTTGCTTCAGGTGACGTGATTTATGGTGGTAACATCACTCAGTGGTTGAAGTTTGCGAACTCAATCAGGTTGAGAGCTGCTATGCGTATTTCTAAAGTAAATCCAACTCTTGCAAAAACTGAAGCGGAAGCTGCTGCTGCTGGCCCTGGTGGATTGATTACTACCAATGCTGATAATGCTGCACAAAAACCAACACCTCCTGGATACCTAAACCCACTTGGGGTTATATCAGAGTGGGGTGAGTTTAGAATGAGTGCTTCTATGGAGAGTGTGCTTAAGGGGTATGAAGATCCAAGAATGATGGCAATATTTCAAGAATCTGCAAATGGTGGATATAAAGGGTTGAGGAATGGTTTGAGCATTTCACAAATGTCTGAGTCATTCAACGATAAAGACAACAATAGTAATGTGGTTCCAAGATTCCAAAATGCTGCTAATGGAACTGAGCCTTTCACAATTTATGCTGCTGCTGAGACATGGTTTAATCTAGCTG
>CAMCBE010000106.1 GCA_945872805.1 Chitinophaga pinensis
GGTTATCGGTCGCACTATTTTATCTTCAAAATCAACACCAATCTCTTTCAGCATTCTACCTGCTTCTGTAGGGTTTACACGATATAGAACAGAAAGATCAATAGTAACTTCCAATCCATCCGATGTCAATACTTTAATCGCATCATCTCCAGACTTTGTGCCCTCATCGTGAACACCGCTCATGGTATAATTCAGCGTTCTTACATCAATAGTAGTAACATCCATCAATGGATTTATAAAATTAAGTCCACTCGCAAGACTCTCATTCTGCACTTTACCAAACAATGACTTAACTCCAACATAACCAGCATCAACCTGTTTCACGCTCGCTGTAAGCACTCCAATGGAGATAACTACGATACCGGTTACTCTAATTTGCCCTGAGAAACGACTAAATGGGGTTTCAGAACGTACTAAACCTGCTCCAATGACAAAAACAATAATACCAAGGATAATAAGAAACATATAAAATGATTTTGAGAAAGAGGTAAAAGTACAGGAAATGGTTGCGTAGACTTAGCTACTATGGTCAGAAATGATAACCCAATTCCCGTGTTGCTTTTCAAAGGTAAGGGTATAATGGCCACCAACATCACCAGCGTTTCGCTTAAGCAGCCATCTACCAACAACCAGGTAGTGTTTCCGACCTAACTTTTTCAAATGCAGAATATCAAATTTCAATGTGCCCATCTTATCGGGGCCATTGTAATTCGTTTTATAGTTCTGAAGGGTTGAGCCATACCCATATGTAACCCCAGACTTGCCGATATACATGAGCGAATCACTCTCCATGTAACCAACCATAAAATGGTCTAAATCTCCGTTGTTCCAGGCTTTAGTTTGCTGCTCTAAAATAGAAAGAATTGCTTTTTCGTCTTTGGACTGAGCCGTGAGAAATAAACTAGATAACATAAGTGAAATGAAAAAGAAGTACTGTCGCATATATTGGAATTAAAAAATTGAATAAGTAGCTTCAATACGAGAAACAGAGAGATAAAATGAGGCAGTTGTTAACCAGCTTGAGTATTAAGCCCAGGCCCTGTCTCCTTTTTTATAAGGAACGCATCCTTCGTATTTACCAGGAACCGCTACATATCGCAACGCTTGAGTAGCTCCAATTTCAGAAGTAAAATACCCCAATAACGTGAGTTGCTTCATTAATCCGAAATAATGAGAAGGATCAGTGTCTTTTTTTGCTGTATCGTAGGCTTTTAATTGTGTATTGAGGTCTTTAATTAGTGTTGTGCGTTCTGAAGGAGTTGAATCCATGAATGACTTTCCATTCATCTTTTTTGAAGCTTCGTCTATTTTCACAAGCCCCTCTATGAAAATTTTCTGGTCTTTTTCTTCATAGCAGTCAGTGACCATCATATTCATGAATGCCCCTACCATGGCGGCCTTAGCACCGGGCGTGTTGGTTGTAGGCATAATTGTTTCAGCGACCTCATCAAGAAATGCAATTTGATCCGCTGCCAATAAAGCCATTGCTGGATTCTTTTTATCACTGGTGTTACAGCCCTGTAAGAAGATAGAACCCCCTATTACAGTACCACCTAAAATGAGAGCGACTCTTTCCAATGCAATACGTCTGTTCATAATGACCGCGATTTGTACTCTAATGTACAAAACTATTAGGATTTCCTTGTGCGTTTATATAGATGCATTTGGTCGGGTTAGTACCCAAAACAAATTGAATCTTTAGATAAAACCCAAAGCAAAATATAGGTGTAATCAGGTGTTTTTCAATTATAAATGAATGGTGTACCTTGCATATCATGGCTTTATTAGATATTAGATTGCCAAAATCGATTGCTCATGCATTAAGTCTGCCCGAGAACTCTCCTAAAAGACAGCAACTGCGGGTATTGAAAAAGTTATTAAAAAAAGCCAAAGACACCCGCTTTGGTAAGCATTTTAATTTCGAGGAACTACTGAACGATAAAAGTCCAGAGAAAAAATTTCGTGAAACGGTTAAGGCATACGACTACAACACCATTTATGCTGAATGGTGGAATCAAACATTGAGCGGAGATGAAGATGTATGCTGGCCAGGGAAAATAAAATATTTTGCCTTAAGCTCTGGAACTTCAGAGGCTTCTAGTAAGTATATTCCGATTACAAAGGACCTCATGAAGGGCAATAGAGTAAGCATGGTCAAACAATTGCTCTCCCTCAGAAACTACGAAAACATCCCATGGAAATCGGTCGGGAAAGGATACCTCATGTTAGGAGGAAGTACAGATTTGCAAAAGGGGCCAGGGTACTTTGCAGGCGACCTTAGTGGCATTACGGCTAAAAAAGCTCCTTTTTGGTTTTCCCCTTTTTATAAGCCTGGCAAAAAAATTGCTAAAACAAACGATTGGAATAAAAAGCTTGAAGCCATTGTTGAAGAAGCACCGAATTGGGATATTGGCTTTCTAGTGGGCATTCCAGCATGGATTCAAATGTGCATGGAACTCATTATCAAACGGTACAATTTGAAAGACATCCATGAAATCTGGCCAAACCTAGCATTTTTCTGTCACGGTGGCGTTGCATTTGAGCCTTATAAAAAAGGATTTGAAAAGTTATTAGGAAAGCCGCTCACCTATCTTGAGACATACCTTGCTTCAGAAGGATTTATCGCCTATCATGATAGGCAAGAGCACGATGGGATGAAACTGGTGTTGAATGAACATATTTTTTTCGAGTTTATCCCGTTTGACGAAGAAAACTTTGATGCAGCAGGAAATCTAACAGAGAACCCAAGGTCACTATTGATTGACGAGGTTGAAAAAGGAAAAGACTATGCTATCTTGATGAGTACTGCAGCAGGGGCATGGCGCTATTTAATAGGAGACACGATACGTTTTGTCAACTTGGAAAAATCCGAAATCATTATAACAGGTAGAACAAAACATTTCTTGAGTCTTGCAGGCGAACACCTGAGTGTAGACAATATGAATAAAGCGATTCAAGAAGTAAGTGAAAAATTGAACATCAATGTTTCAGAATTCACCGTAGCGGGAATACCTATTGATCGATTTTTTGGACACCATTGGTATATCGGCACAGACGATCCGGTAGATAAAAAAATATTAACTGAAATGCTTGATGAATCGCTAAAATCCATCAACGACGATTATGCAACTGAAAGAATTAGCGTGCTGAAAGACATTACAGTAGATGTTCTTTCTGAAAAAATATTTATGGACTTCATGGAGTTTAAAGGGAAAGTGGGAGGGCAGCATAAATTCCCAAGGGTAATAAAAGGAGCTCTATATGAAGAATGGCTAAATTTTATAAAATAGAACAGGCTTTCAGTGAAGTGCATCAATCAGAGATTGCCAGAGAGTTGTTTAACTAAAACATTGAACTAAATAAGAAAAAGTGCTTGAATCAATTATAAAAGGGTTTGGCCTTGGGCTAATATTTGTATTATCGGTTGGACCGGTCATTTTTACTATCATAAAACAGAGTATCAATAACGGAACAAAAGGTGGATTTAGTTTTGTATTAGGCGTATGGTTAAGCGATATTATTCTTGTTGTTGTTAGCAATGCGTTTTCTGATTTTGTAATGCAGGCCATGCATTTCAAAACGACAATAAGTTATGTTGGCGCTGCATTCATAATTTCAATGGGGGCATTTTATATATTTTTTAAAAAAGTATCGTTGCCAAATGGGGTATCTGAAAGGGAAGTGAAATTCGGTAAGAGGGACTTCACTAAAGCTTTTATGTCGGGTTTAATTATCAATACACTAAACCCCAGTGTAATGCTTTTTTGGTTAATTAACGCTACTGCTTTTGCTGCTAGCCATAGCCTGGCAGAAAGAATTATTCTTTTTTCAACTTGCCTACTTGTAAATATGGTTGGTGATGTTGCCAAGATAATGCTGGCTACCAAAATCCGGCATAAATTAACGATTCACAATATCAGCATCATCAATAAAATATCAGGGCTTATCTTAATTGGATTTGGTGTCGCCATCATATATGGTATAGTATACTTAAATAAATAAAATGCAACTAAGCGCTAAAGACATAACCCCGCTAATCACTTTATTAATTATCTTTTCATGCCTCTCCACATATTCCCAACATTCTGATATCATTGTGTTTAAAAAAGGAAATAGCAAAACTATTAAAACCTATTTCCCCGGAATACAAATTCACTTTGTGTCTATTGCAGGGAATGAGGTTGAAGGAATGATTAAAAAAATAGTGAAGGATAGCATTTACATTAATATATATGATTCACGCCCACAATATACTATTTGGGGATCCAGTTTTTGGGATACGGTTAGTGTCTCTCTATCAAAATACCATATCAAAGAGATAAGAGAAATTGTGAAACCACCGAAACGATTTGCATACATTAAAAATGGATTCATATTTATGGCAGGGGGTGTTGGCTATGCCATTCTACATAGTGTAAACGCTTTATATTTAAAAGAAAAAATAGATCCAAAAACAATAGGGTTCTCTGCTGCCTCAATTGCAACAGGTATTATCCTAAAAAAATTGAATAGAAATACGATAACACTTGGCAAACGTCATTACCTTCAATATATTTCATTAAATTAATTAGCAGTTGATTCGATTATTAAAAAAAATATTTCTATTTCTGTTCCTTTCACAGTTAGGCTATATTATACTGCTCAAATTTATTGATGCCCCCATTACATTAACGCAGATCACAAGTATACTTCAGGGAGATGGATTTAACAGGAAGCATGTAGCGATGCGCTCCATTTCTAAACAAGCAAAATTAGCAGTTATCGCATCCGAGGATCAACTTTTCCCAGACCACAGCGGATTCGATTTTAAAAATATTCAAAAAGCACTTGTATACAACAAAAAAAAACCAGGAAGAGTAAGGGGTGCATCGACTATAAGCCAACAAGTAGCTAAAAATATTTTTCTATGGCAGGGCAGAAGTTGGATAAGAAAAGGGCTAGAGGTCTATTTCACATTCATGATTGAACTCATATGGGGGAAAAAAAGAATTTTGGAAGTCTATCTAAACGAAGCCGAAATGGGAAAAGGAATTTTCGGAATTGAAGCTGCATCAAAAAAATATTTTAAACATCCCGCATCCAAATTATCTAGATCTGAAGCTGCAATGATTGCAGCAAGCCTTCCTAATCCAGTTCGATTTACAGTAAAGCCATTGTCATCTTTTGTATCAAGAAAATACCCTTGGGTAATGAGACAAATGAATAATCTTGAAGGAGATCCTGATATAAAACCTATTATCGCAGATTAAGTATGCTAAGACATCTATACTATGCCATAGATGATACATTTTATTTATTGGATGGTCTAACAGCATAAACTTAATTAGGAAATTATGTCGCTTGAATAGATTTTCTCAGCTCCTCAACCCACTTTATCGCCTGACTTGTTCTTTCAACATTAAGCCCTGTAACCTCAAACCAAGGAGTTTGCTGGTTGATAAGTATATCCTTGTAATAATTATATAAGGAGGCACGCTTTTCTATTTCTGGATACTCCCTCAGTACATCTTTGGTCCAGGGAATATCGTGTTTGCACAGAAGATACCCATCATATTTTCTTTCTGCGATTTGATTTAAAATCCACGGATCGCATTGATCAAAGACAAATTCACTCCATACTTTCATCACATACATATCGGTATCAACGAATAAAATAGGACGCTCTGTTGAAGGATTTGTTGAATGAACTATAGAAAGCTCTTGAAGGGCTTTTTCTTCCAACGCCAATTGACCCTTCGCGATCAAAAGCAAGTCCTCGTATGAATAGTCCGTTCCATTCTTAATCAAATAGTCGCGTGCATATTCTTGACACCAATGCGTTGAAAAGTGTACAGCTAATTCTGCGCAGAGGGTGCTCTTTCCGGTCGACTCTGGACCAATAGCCACAATTTTTAAAATATGATCAGTGCTGTTCGAATTCATGTGCTTTTTTTCTCCATTCCACTAAACCGAGAATTGCCAATACCAATAAAATCAAATAATAAAAGGATGTGTCATTAAATCCTTTTACGTAATACAATGGCACAGAAACGATATTGGTAATAATCCACCAAATCCAACTATTCACTTTCTTTTTTGCCATGAGCCACATTCCGGTAAATGCTGATGCTGATGCAAGTGCATCAGCCCATGGAATAGCGCCTGGAGCAAAGGCCTCTTTTATATATTGTAAGGCGAAAAATAGGGTTATATATATCCCCATAAAAAATAAAATTTCTTTTCGCCATTCAGCAGTCGATGAATTTGAAATCCGAATAAGTAACCTTTTGTCATTATCTTGTCTCATCCAATTATACCATCCATATACACTCATGATGGTATAGTACAGATTCACCGTAGCTTCCCCAAATAGATCCCCATGAAAACTCAAATAGATATAAATAATGGTGCTCAGTATTCCTATAGGATACACCCAAATATTCCCTTTTTTTGAAAACCATACGGAAATAATTCCTGAAACAATAGCGATTTTCTCTAAGGCACTGATCATTTCCATAATGCAAAAATGATACGGATTTCTCAGAAAACCTAAAAGTAAAATTGATTCTATCATGCAATCATTGTTTTGAGTAAATTTGAATAACAAAGTATGACTCAATAGATATTATATAACCTCCGTTTTCATCTTATAATATACATCACATCAGTACTATAAACCATTCCACCATTGTTATTACCGGCGCGGCATCGGGTATAGGGAGATTGCTTGCATTAGAAGCAGCTAAAAAAAGAGCACACCATATTGTCATTCTTGATATCGATGAACAAGCTGGACTAAACGTGTGTGACGAAGTTAAGGAAGTGGGAACGAGTTGCTCATTTGTAAAAGTAGATCTCGCTAACCAATCTTCTATTGCACAAGCAGTGGAAAATATTTATGCTATAGTGCCATCAATTGATATAGT
>CAMCBE010000107.1 GCA_945872805.1 Chitinophaga pinensis
AATAGACCCTAATTTGACACCAGTAGAAAAATTTGCAATCAACTTTGCCCTAAATGGAACTCCATTTGCATCATAGTAATGCTGCAAAAACTCAGCTTTTAATTTTGCCATATCTACATTAGATGGACATTCACTTTTGCATGCCTTACAACTGAGGCACAAACTCATCACATCATAAATTTCCTTATGGTCATATCGATTCAACTTATCTGAATGAGTTAAAAACTCACGCAATATATTAGCACGTGCACGGGTAGTATCCTTTTCATCACGAGTCGCCATGAAAGAAGGACACATTGTGCCACCAGATAAATGCGTCTTACGACAATCACCTGATCCATTGCATTGCTCTGCATGTTGAAGAATATCTTGCTTATGAAAACGAAAAATGGTCTTAAATTCAGGAGTAAACTGTCCAGGCTCATACCGCAACATCGTATCCATTGGCGGTGTATCCACAATCTTATTCGGATTGAAAATATGATTTGGATCCCAGGCGTTTTTCACCTGCCTTAAAAGTTCATAATTTTTTTCACCTACCATTTGCTTTATAAACTCCCCCCTCAATCTTCCATCTCCATGCTCTCCACTCAAGGAACCATTGTATTTTTTAACCAACGTAGCTACTTCCTCAGCTATCCTTCTAAATAATTTATTTCCTTCTACGGTTTTCAAATTGATAATGGGACGAAGATGCAACTCGCCCGATCCAGCATGCGCATAGTGCACCGCATACAATCCATGCTTCGTCAGTATTTCATTAAAATCGCGAATATAGTTTGGAAGATCTTCAACATCCACTGCAGTATCCTCAATAACAGGAACCGCTTTTTCATCTCCAGGTAAATTACTTAACAACCCAAGCCCAGCTTTTCTGAGTGTCCAAATCTTTTTGGTATCGGCCCCAAACAATACAGGAAAATGATACCCGAGATTTGCTGCACGCATATCTGCTTCAACCTGTTTGGTAATAGCAAGAATTTCCTCTTTAGTCTCTCGAATAAATTCAATTACTAATATGGCACCGGGGTCTCCTTGGACAAAGAATCTATTTTTACTTTGTTCTATATTCCCTTTAGTACACTCTAATACATAATGATCAATCAACTCACTTGCACTAGGCTTATATTTCAAGCCGATCAAGTTTGCATGAAGCGATTCATCGATGCTATTAAAATGTACGCACAACAATCCCATTTCCTTTGGAGGTAACTGAACAACATTCAATTTAATTTCAGTGATGAAAGTAAGAGTACCCTCAGACCCTGCAATAAGCGAACAAAAATTAAAATCATCTCCTCCTGCATTAAACGGCGCACTTTCGATTAGCAAGTCAACTGCATATCCCGTGTTTCTTCGCTCAACAGATTTTTTAGGAAATTCTTTGCGTATTTCAACTTGATTATCATAATTACTTAACAAACTTCGTGTTGTTCTATAGATAGTCCCCTCTAATGTCTGTAACTCACATTTTTCATGAAAGGCATCAATGTTCAGCGAACTAAAAACTACTTCAGAGCCATCACTTAAAAAAGCAGTTACTTCTAATAAATGCTCGCGTGTACTTCTATATACAACCGAATTTGAACCACATGCATTATTTCCCACCATGCCACCAATCATGGCACGATTTGCAGTGGAGGTTTCAGGCCCAAAAAATAATCCAAATGGCTTCAGAAATAAATTCAATTCATCACGAATAACTCCAGGCTGCACCCGAACCCATCCCTCTGCTTCATTAAGTTCTAGGATCTGATTAAAGTGCTTAGATACATCCACAATGATACCATTGCCAACAACCTGGCCAGCGAGAGATGTACCAGCAGTTCGAGGAATTAAAGAAGTTTTTTCTGCAGCAGCAAAATGAATTAGAGTTGAAATATCCTGCTTGGACTTTGGAATAGCTACTGCCAATGGCATTTCACGATAGGCCGATGCATCGGTTGCATAAAGTGTTCGAATTGTTTTATCCGTAAATAAATCCCCCTCCAACTGCAAAGTCAAACGTTCCAACTTTTCCTTCATGTAAATTCAAATATAAAAGACAAAATTACCAATAAAATCATGGAAACATGACCATCCTAGACCTGATTGATACATCTATAATCAGTGTAACTGACTAGAAAGACAGAGTAAGTTGAAATAATATGTAAAGTTTATTTGTCATTTTGTTATGTAAACCATACTTTTGTTTAAAATAATAGACAATGTCACAAAAAATGTTGCTACCAAATGGGTTGAAAAAAATTGGATGGTTTTTTTTAGTACCCTCAGCTGTTTTGGGATTTATCAGGATGATTAGTGATTTGGAACAACGATTGTCGCTTAAGACAAAGGTATTTGCCTTATATAATGGTGAATTTCTAAGTTCTGAAAAGCAGTTTGGAGTGATTAATACAGATATTACCAATACAGTTATAGGTACCGTATTCATTCTTGGCGCATTAATGATTGGATTCTCTAAGGAAAAGAAAGAAGATGAGTTCATCGCAAAGCTTAGACTGTCATCCCTTCTCTGGGCAGTATGGGTGAATTATATCCTTCTGCTGCTTGCATTCATTTTCATTTACGGCACGGGTTTTTTGAGTGTAATGATTTACAATATGTTTACGGTTATGATCATTTTCATAGGACGATTCAATTTTATTTTGTTCAAATACAAAATGTCTACTCCCAATGAAAAATAACCTGAAAGTAGAACGTGCTATTCACAACTTGACGCAAGAAGAATTGGCTCAAAAGGTTTCAGTTAGTAGACAAACTATTCATGCGATTGAAACAAATAAGTATGTGCCATCCACAATTCTGTCATTAAAAATCGCACAAATTTTTAGTAAGCCACTGGAGCAAATATTCACATTGGAAGAAGCAGATTAAACTAGCTAACCTTTCTTACCATCCCAGTTGCACCTGTAATAACTATTTTCACGTTAACTAATTTTATTTTAGTGATCAGCGCAATTCATAATTCCTAAATGTAAACAATCGCTTTCCGGTCAATTTCTCAATGATATACAAAATCCACTTTTTTATCGTAAATCGTTTGTTAGAAACATCAATATCAAGATTCCAATTTTTTTCGCTTATTCGTTTCAACATTACTTGTGGATGAGTCCCCTCGAATCGTTCAAGTGAATCAAACTCATCATAATTGAATACACCTTTTGTATTTTCAAGTCGTTCCTTCATTGCCTTTCCCATCCAATTGGTACTAAGGTTTCTTAGCTTATGATCCATTAACGCTGGACTCTTAACCCAACCATAATGGTAGATACTAGCATTAATTAGTTTGCAAGGTAAACGCTTACCGTCCATTCGAAATCCCTGAGCATCACGGAAAGAATAAATTCGAGGGTCATTACGTATTATTCTGATTTCCTTATTATACCATCTCCTACTATCCCCATAATAATCATATGTTCCATAGAAATGAACATAATTAAACACGAGTCCCATGATGCGCTTATCATTTAATTGTGCATTGCATCCATTTATAATTGATTGATGATACTTCTCATGGACAACTTCATCACATTGAATATAAAAAGCCCAATCAGTATCAGCTGCAATATGACGCATAGCCTTATCAGTTTCAATTGCCATAACCCTACCTCCAGGCAGCTGACTTAAGTCCCACTCAGACTGAACAATTTTTATTTTAGGAGAACCGATACTACGAATTAACTCCTCCGTATCATCATCACTTTTACCAACAGATACAATCATCTCATCTACCATTGGCAAAATTGATGTTATGGCCTCAACTGCCGGATAATCATTAATAATTGCATTTCTTATTATCGTAAATCCAGATATTTTCATTTGAAAAAAAGAAAGAAAGAATTAGAAAGTAAGTTGCTTTTTTAAATACACGTAATCCACAATCAAAAGTATAGTAAAATCTTGTGATTTCATACATAGTTCATCTTATCTTTAAGATTATACGTATAAATACAGCTGAAAGAAATGAAAAAAATATTCAGTAACCTTACATTTTGGGTTTTACTGGCGATCCTTTCTGGTGCGCTAATTGGCCATTTCTACCCAACCACTGGGGTTGCTATGCAACCAGCTGGAACCTACTTTATCAATGTGGTTAAAGTATTTATTACTCCGATTATTTTTCTAACCATTTCCTTGGGTATTAGTGGAATGAACGACTTAAAAAAGGTTGGACGTGTTGGTGGAAAAGCAATTCTCTATTTTGAAATTGTAACGACCATAGCTTTGATTATCGGCATAATAGTAGCGCATTTCATTCAACCCGGTGCGGGCATAGATAGCAAAGCAATTCAACAGGGAGATATCAGCAAATTTACGTCCGGAGCAAAATCATTTTCATGGATTACCTTCTTGAAAGACAATCTTACCATTCAAGTATTGATTATTTCTATATTATTTGGTATTATTCTAAGCAAATTAAAAGACAAACAAAAAATAACAAGCGCATTGCAATTTGCTTCAAAATATGTCTTCAAAGGTCTGCACGTTGTCATGCTATTTTCACCCATTGGTGCATTTGGAGGAATGGCATACACGATTGGAAAATATGGTATTGCCACATTACTGCCGCTTGGTAAATTGATGCTGACCGTATACATCACCATGGGAATTTTTGTTTTTGCAGTGCTGGGGTTAATCTTGCGATACTATAAAATAAGCATCCTTAAATTTCTAAATTATATCAAAGAAGAACTACTCATTGTACTCGGAACGTCGTCCTCTGAAGCAGCGCTTCCCTCACTCATCGAAAAACTGGAGAAAATGGGATGCGCTAAATCTGTTGTGGGATTAGTAGTCCCTGCAGGCTATTCATTTAACCTAGATGGCACAACGATTTATCTTTCAATGGCCGTAATTTTCTTAGCACAAGTATTTCATATCGATCTTTCTATAAGTCAAATACTAACTGTTATTGGCGTACTCATGATTACCTCGAAAGGGGCTGCAGGTGTTACTGGAAGTGGATTTATCGTCTTGGCTTCTACACTAAGCGCCATTCATGTTATTCCCTTAGAAGGTCTAGCATTACTTCTTGGAGTAGATCGTTTCATGTCTGAAGCAAGAGCGATAACTAATTTTATAGGAAATGGAGTAGCTACACTATTTCTTTCCAATCAAGAAAAATCATTTGACAGGAAGAAAATGGAAATTGCTTTCTCCCATGAGGTATATGAATATGACTTAAAAGATAAAGTATAAGCTATTCGATATCACTTATTTTTTCCAGATAGTTTGAATAGGAATTAATTCACTCTTTACGTTTGTAGCGCCCCCGCCCTTTTGAAATAATGTAAGTTTATCAAAATCAGTATTCGGGAAAAATATTTCAGTCATCGCTAACTTTCCATCATCAACAAATAATTCAATTGAAGCGACATCAATCAAGGCTTTTACAGTAATCTGTTTTCCAAATACATAATCTGCATGGTGTATAGCTGAAAAAAGGGTTGAAAATTCATGTTTGCCAGACTTAGTCCTATCCACATAACATTGATTCTTCTTCAGGTCAAATCCTATAACTACTTGCTCATTCAATGCATTGCTTAACTTAAATCCTAGATCAGTTGGTGAGGCATCGGAAAGATTAAATGTTAAATTGAGACAATGCTGTAGTTTTTCATTATGCAAAATGATACTATCTGTTAAGATAGATTCATTCCGAATCAAATTTGATGAGTAATCAACTATGGATTTAAATTCTTTCACAGGGAGCTGTGTGAGCCTATATCCTGATTCTGTTTTTACTAACTTAATATCCCGAGGACTAGTCGTAGCACTTCTCCAATCAACCGTTGGAACAGATTGTGCATAGTCTACCCAATTAGACATCCATCCGATGACAATATTTCTATTTTCAGGTAAGCCAGACCAAGTAACCCCTGCATAGTTATCCGTTCCATGGTCAAACCACATAATTTGATCTGGAGAATTATCGTTGGTGAACTTTTCTCCATCAAAATTTCCTACAAAATATTGAACGCCTGAACCACCATTCAATGCACCTGGATTTAAATTTTGCATCAACACCCACTTCTCCTTACCATCACTTGCAATATACCTTGAGAGGTCTGGACACTCCCAAACGCCTCCGTGTGCCCCATCATGTTGACCAAATGAACTTGCATATTCCCATTCTTTTAGGTTTTTTGAGACAAATATTTCAGCATGATCATGAACGGCCAAAGTCATACACCATATTTTCTTTGGCGCATACCAGAATACTTTAGGATCGCGAAAGTCTTCATCCCCTTTATTTTTTACGACAGGATTAGCAGCATATTTCGTCCACGTACGGCCCTTGTCTAGACTATATGCGATGCCCTGAGATTCACGGTCTTTTCTTCCTGCCTTTTCATACTCCATATTGTGGTACGTGAATATCGCTACAAGAGGTTTTTCCTTTCCTCGCTGAAATCCAGTTGTATTAAACTCATCAACTACTGCACTTCCAGAGAATATATAGCCCAAAGAATCTGGATACAAGGCAATGGGAAGATCCTCCCAGTGCATGAGGTCTTTACTCACTGCATGCCCCCAATGCATAGGACCCCATACTGTTGCGTTGGGATAGTATTGATAAAAAAGATGGTACTCGCCTGCATAAAATACTAGGCCATTTGGGTCATTCATCCATCCATGCTCAGGAGAAAAATGGAATTGTGGTCTATGCTGACCACTTCGTTGGGCTGTAACGGAAAATGATAATGCTAAAAAGAAAAATAGAAAAAAAAGTGAATGGATATCCGACTTTCTCATATTGAGTAAATTAAATAATATCGATAAGGGTAATTTAGACTTTTATGAGATAATCAGCTGCATAGGTAATCATTGGATCCATTGTCTTATACCTCACTTTGTATCCCA
>CAMCBE010000108.1 GCA_945872805.1 Chitinophaga pinensis
GCCTCTAAGAGCAGCTACTTTTTGTCCTTTCTTTCTTAACCAATCGATTGCAGCTTCAACATCGCCATTATTTTCAGTAAGGGCTTTACGGCAATCCATCATTCCAGCGCCAGTCAGTTGACGCAACTTATTTATTTCTGCAGCGGTAATTGTTACTGTTGACATACCTAATCTCCGGCTCCACAATCAACGGATATGGAGCACTATTTTAAGTTAAAATGATAATAATTCTACTCTACTTTTTTTGAACAGGCTTTCTTCCACCAGCTCCTGCAGCAGGAACTCTTCTTTTCGGCGGAGCGGCTTTAGCTCTTTTTGATGCATCGCTTTCACTATCTTCCTCAAGTGAGAATTTAGGTGAATTTTCAGCAGAATCATCAGACTCATCTCCTTCCTCAGATTTTTCAGCTTGACGCTCAGCTAGTCCTTCAGCAATAGCTGCAGTGATGTAGTTTGTGATGATCGCAATCGATTTTGTAGCATCATCATTTGATGGCACGGGGAACTCAACTTTGTTTGGATCGCAGTTGGTATCTACCATTCCGAAAGTCATTACGCCTAATCGTTTTGCTTCAGCCAATGCAATGTGCTCATGTCCGATATCAATGATGAACAAAGCTGCAGGTACCCTGCCTAGTTGAGCTATACCGCCCAATACTTTTTCCATTTTATCTCTATCTCTAGATAATTGAAGACGTTCTTTCTTAGTGATGTTGTCGAAACTTCCATCAGCCAACATTTTTTCAATGCTCTGCATTTTCTTCACAGACTTACGCACTGTGTTGAAGTTGGTTAACATTCCACCTAGCCAACGCTCAGTAACATAAGGCATATTTACACGCTGTGCACACTCGGTAACGATTTCTTTTGCCTGTTTTTTTGTACCAACGAACATGATCTTCTTACCACTTTTAGCAATATTCTTGAGCGCTGCAGCAGTTTCCTGCAAACAGTCAAGTGTTTTGTTTAGATCAATGATATGGATACCTTTTTTCTCTGCGTAGATATATGGCAACATCTTGGGATTCCACTTCTTACGGAGGTGACCAAAGTGAACACCCGCTTCCAAGAGTTGCTGATGCAGTGAAGTGTTATTTTCCATTGTAAAATGTATGTTTTAGATTCTTGTTTAAAATTTTGAAAACTTCTGCACCAAACCAATCGGAGATAGTGCAGCACACTTTTGTTAACGTTTGCTGAACTGGAAGCTTCTTCTGGCTTTCTTTTTACCAAATTTCTTCCTTTCAACACCCCTAGGATCTCTTCTAAGTAAACCAGCAGCTTTCAATGCAGGCCTAAATTCAGGATTCAACGTTATAAGAGCACGGGCAATTCCTAACTTTGAAGCCTCAGCTTGTCCCTTTTTTCCACCACCAGTGGCGTTAATTTTAATATCATATTTTCCTGCACCTTCAATAGTGATGATAGGTAATTCTACCTGATTTTGAAGATAGATCTGTGGGAAATATGCCTTATAGTCAAGGTCGTTGACAACGATATTACCATTTCCTTTGCTAAGGAAAACCCTGGTAACAGCCTCTTTTCTACGACCAAGTCCGATTTTTTGTTTTTCCATTATACTTGTTTTGTAATCGTTTTGAAATTAGAATTTAAAAGGGGTTGGCTGTTGCGCTGTATGCGGATGATTGCTTCCAACATACACAAACAGTTTCTTGTACATTTGACGTCCTAAGCGATTCTTAGGCAGCATCCCTTTTACAGCTCTCTCTACTATTACCTCCGGACGACGCTTAATCAAGTCCTTTGCAATTTCAATTTTCTGACCTCCTGGATAACCTGTTACGTGCTGGTATTCCTTGTAATTGATCTTATCGCCGGTAAATACAACTTTTTCACAGTTGATAACGATAACATAATCTCCGCAATCTACATGGGGCGAATAATACGCTTTGTTCTTTCCGCGTAATACTGAAGCGATCTTGCTGCAGATTCGTCCCACAGTTTGATTGGTTCCGTCAACAACGTGCCATTGACGTTGCACAGAAGCTGCATTTGCATGCTTAGTGGTAAAATGTAGTTTACTCATGTTTACTAATTTTCAGATTTTCATCTGGGTTTAAAAATATGTTTCCGCCATCCCGGAAACAACCCTTCGTTCAGAAAGGGAGCGCAAAATTAGGGAAAACAGTTGTTTAATTACTAAAAAAAAGGTGCTTTTTTTTAAAGCACCCTCATAACTAATTGATAATCAATTAAAAATTTGACAAATTTTTAGAATTGCAGCCCCACGAAGCTCTTTCCTTTTACTTTTTCAAACGCTTCCTTATTGAATGAATAAAGCTTGCCTGGGCGATGAGGCACACCGGATTCCATTTCATGCTCATCCTTAAGCATTCCGGTAGCGAAAAGTTTCTTCCTGAAATTACGTCGATCAAACTCGATATGAAGTATTTCCTCAAAAAGCAATTGCAGATCCCGAAGGGAGAACTTCTTCTCCAATAGATTGAATATAATGGGCTCCTCCTGGATTTTTTTTCTGAGCGTAAGCAAACAAGTGTCTAGAATAAGCTTATGATCAAATGCCATAGTAGTGATATCGGCCAAAGGATGCCATTGCAATTCATTATCCAATATGTTTAACTGGTGATCTTTTACATTCACCAAGGAAATAAATGCAGTGGTGATAACCCTTCCAGCAGGATGCCGATCAATTGCACTGAATGTTTTCACCTGCTCCAAAAACATATTTGTAAGCCCTGTTCTTTCCCTAAGCACACGGTAAGAAGCACGGACTAAGTCCTCGTCAACCAACACGTGATCACCAAGCACTGACCATTGTCCATAAAATTGAGGCAAATCACTCTTGATCAATAAAACTTTTAATACCCCTGCATCATACCCAAATATTACGCAATCAACCGAATTCGAAAATTGAAATACCGGAGAACCTACCTTCTTAGGGGTATCATCACTTTTCAATGTATTCACTTCACTCATATGGTTTATTGTTATGGGATTAGGCCCGCAAAAATAATTTCAAAATTGAAATAGAAAAAACAAAATCTAAAATTCTACTTTTAGGGTTCAAGATTGAGACATGCATATTAGCGAAGACAATAGATTTTTCCAAGAAAAAGGCAAAGAGTTCATTGAAAAGGCAGCAAACATTGCCTTTATCAAGGAAAATATTGACGTCTTGCGCAATGTCATTCGTTTTAATGAACGCAGGTACTATGTGATGAACGACCCCATAATAGCAGATTTTGAGTTCGACACACTATATGACTTATTAAAAAAAGCTGAAGAAAGCTATCCAGCACTTATCACTACAGATTCCCCAACACAACGAGTTGGACCAGGCTTTACAAAACAATTTAATACAGTTCAACACCTTGTTCCAATGCTTTCGCTTGAGAACTCCTACGATGCAATCGATTTAATTGAGTGGGATAGAAAAGCACGAGAGTTGTCTGGTATGGAAAACCTAAACTATTGTGTTGAGCCAAAATTTGATGGGGCAAGTATTTCGATTATTTATGAAAACGATCAATATGTTCGAGGCGCAACCAGAGGAGATGGCATAGCTGGAGAAGACATCACATTAAATCTGAAGCAAATTAAATCAATCCCTCTTTCAGCTGCATTCTCTTCCTATGGCATTCAACAAATTGAGCTTCGTGGCGAAGTATTGATCAACAAAGAAAATTTTAAAAAATTCAATGAACAGCTTGCAGAGCAAAACCTCCCTCCTTTAGCGAACCCACGCAATGCAGCATCAGGATCACTTCGCATGAAAGATGCTGCGATGGTTGGTAAAAGAAACCTAGAGGCATTTATTTATCATATAGCCTACGTTCAATATGCGAATCATAAATCAGAGATTTCATCACACTCCAAAAGCTTGGAAATGCTCTGGGAATTGGGCTTTAGAAGTCCAGTTAATGAAAAAAAAATATTCGCAGGGATAGATAAAGTCACCCAATTCTGTGCCGAATACGAAGCGCAACGAGACAACCTACCCTATGAAATTGATGGGCTAGTCATCAAAGTAAATGAGCTCGCCTTACAAGATAAATTAGGAATGACCACTCATCATCCGCGCTGGGCTATTGCCTATAAATTCAAAGCAAGACAAGCAACGAGTAAACTTTTACAAGTAGAATTTCAAATTGGAAGAACAGGCAGCATCACTCCAGTTGCAAAAATTCAACCCGTTCCCATTGGTGGTGTGATGGTTGCATCCATTTCACTGCACAATGAAGATTTCATAAAAGAGAAGGATATTCGAATAGGCGACTCACTGCTCGTAGAAAGAGCAGGAGATGTCATCCCATACATCGTCAAAGCATTTCCTGAGTTAAGGCAAGGTGATGAAATGGAAATCAACTTTCCAACCCAATGCCCGTTTTGTAATGCGGCACTGATCAAGCAACAAGAAGAAGCTGTTTGGAGATGCCCAAACTATCATTGCGCGGCACAGGTTGTTGAACGCATGATTCATTTCACCAGCAAAGACGCCATGGATATTAGAGGATTAGGCGATGCCAACATCAGAAAATTTTATGAATTGGGTTGGCTGAACGATATCCCATCCATGTATGAACTGCCTTATGATAAGATGCAACAAATGGAAGGATTTGGTTCGCGCTCAGTAGAAAATGTAAAGGAGGCCATCGAAAAATCAAAATCACAACCTTTATACCGATTAATCAATGCACTAGGAATTCGCTATGTGGGTGAAACTACTGCAAAAGCACTTGCACAACAAGTAAATCATTTGTTAGACCTTCAAAAAATGAATAGAGAAGAACTCCAAAAAATTGATGATGTTGGAGTAAAGGTGGCAGACAGTATTTATCAATTTTTTAGCGCTCCAGAAAATATGGAGATGCTGAATAAGTTAGAAGCCATGGGACTTCAACTTCATAGCATAAAAAAACAATCTGCATCAGGTTCATTAAATGGAAAGAGCTTTTTATTTACAGGCAGCTTACTTAAAATGAAACGGACTGAGGCAGAGGAATTAGTAGAAGCGAATGGTGGTAAAATAGTATCTGGAGTGAGTAGCAAGCTTGATTACCTTATTGTAGGTGAAGACGCGGGTTCGAAGTTAGAAAAAGCAAAAAAAATTGGATCGATTCAGATTCTTTCTGAAGATGATTTTATTCAATTAACAAAATAGCGCTAGAGAATTCTTTACACCACCGTGTACTGATGAACGATGGTGTAAAGAATTGATTGAGTTAATCATCTAGATCAAGCCCTTTCCCATTAAGTATTCAGCAATCTGCACTGCATTAGTTGCTGCCCCTTTTCTAAGGTTATCACTCACTACCCACATGTTCAACGTTTTGGGCTGTGTTTCATCCCGACGGATTCTTCCCACAAACACTTCATCCCTTTCATGCGCATCTTTTGGCATTGGGTATTGCTGTGTAGCAGGATCATCAACCAATACTACGCCCGGTGATGATGATAAAATAGCCCTAACCTCATCCACCGTAAATTCATTCTCAAATTCAATATTCAGACTTTCACTATGTCCACCCATAACAGGTATTCTAACAGTAGTGGCAGTTACACGTATAGAATCATCACGCATGATTTTTTTGGTTTCATTAACCATCTTCATTTCCTCTTTAGTATACCCATTTTCTAAGAACACATCAATCTGAGGAATAACATTCAGGTCAATAGGATATTTATACGCCATTTCCCCTTCAATGCCTTTACGCTCGTTCATCAGCTGATTTACGGCTTTAATGCCCGTACCTGTAACACTTTGATACGTAGAAACAACGAGGCGTTTACAGCCATAACGCTTATGCAATGGATTAAGTGCCACAACCATTTGAATGGTGGAACAATTAGGATTGGCTATGATTTTGTCATCGGCAGTTAGCTCATCGGCATTAATCTCTGGCACCACTAATTTTTTAGTGGGGTCCATTCTCCACGCTGAGGAGTTATCAATAACGGTAATTCCCGCTTTGGCAAATTCTGGAGCCCACTGCTTTGAGGTATCGCCACCAGCTGAAAATAAAGCAACTGCAGGTTTCATGGCAATCGCGTCAAGCATGCTAACCACCTTATATTGTTTCCCTTTAAAACTCACTTCTTTGCCAACCGACTTCTCAGAGGCAACCGGAATAAGCTCTGTCACTGGAAAATTTCTTTCTGCGAGAACTTGTAACATTTTGGTGCCTACCAAACCGGTTGCACCTACAACAGCAACTTTCATATTTCATTTTTTTTCCCTTGCGGGTTGTGTTAAAAAAAAGCCTCCCAAAACTGGAAGGCTATTACATATTTGATACACAAATTGAATTAACCTTCCCTGCGGAAATGTTTTATACTCTTCTTCGTGTGTTTTATTTCGTTCTTCATTGAGTAAGCAAAGCTAATGCTGAAAGAATTTTCTGCCAAAAAAATGTTGAAAGACCTTTTTGAGCAATCCTAATCAAAATAGTTTTGACGCATGAAGAAACTCATCCTTCTCTTTAATGCCCTTCTCATATGCAATATCTTACTTGCTCAAGTTGACCGATATAGTGTGGTCATCAATGAGATTCTAGCAGATCCTTCTCCTGTAGTTGGGCTTCCCAACACTGAATTTGTTGAGCTCAAAAACATTTCATCTCATCCCATTAATTTACTCAAATGGAAGCTAGATAATGGATCAACCAAAGCGAGTATACCTGTTGATTATATATTAGCCCCCGATAGTTTAGTTGTACTCTGCTCCAAGACAAAAGCTATTTTTTTCAA
>CAMCBE010000109.1 GCA_945872805.1 Chitinophaga pinensis
TTCCTCCATATAGTAAGCCAGGCCTCTTCTTATCAGCACGTAGGCTTCTTGTAAAATGAAGAGCATTTATTCCATTGGTAATTAACTTCCATGTTTGTCCGTAATCCTCTGTCTTATATATATAGGGGGTAAAATCATCTAATTTATAACGTGTGCCTACAAAATAAGCAGCTCCTTTTTTAAATGGATCTACTTCGATTGAATTCCACATCATCCATTTTGGACAATCTTTAGGCGTTACATTAGTCCAATTTTTTCCACCATCTCGACTAATATTAACCAACCCATCATCTGAGCCTGCCCATAATAAATCTTTTTCAAGTGGGCTTTCTGCTGCAGTAAAAATGGTACAATAGTATTCCACTGAAGTATTGTCTTTGGTGATTGGTCCACCGCTTGACACCTGCTTCGATTTGTCATCAGTCGTTAAATCTGGTGAAATTTGTTCCCAGCTCGCCCCTTCATTTTCTGTCACAAACAAAGCATTACCTGCGCAGTACAATCTTTTTGGATTATGCGGGGAGAAGAAGATAGGGAAGTTCCATTGGAAACGATATTTTTGAATGTCTGCCCCTGCACCAATTGGATTGTCTGGCCATACAGAAATAGCTCTGTTCTCACCAGTACGATGATCCAATCTAGACAAATAGCCACCATAGTTTCCGCCATACACAACATCTGGATTCAACGGGTCAGCCACTACATAACCGCTTTCAGCACCTGCCGTAACATCCCAATCTTTCTCTGTAATAAATGAGCCGTAAGTGGCAGACTTTATACGGATGGTTGAATTGTCTTGCTGAGCACCTAAGACTCTATATGGAAATGAATTATCAGTACTTACACGATATATTTGTGAGGTAGGTTGATTGGTATAGGAGCTCCAAGAGCTTGCTTCATCAAAACTAATTTGTGCACCTCCATCATCGGCAACAATCATACGACGCCCATCTTCTGGATCTATCCATAAATCATGGTGATCCCCATGTGGAGTTTCCAATGCTTGAAAAGATTTTCCGCCATCTACACTTTTCATAAAGCTTACATTCGGACAGTAAACCAAATTTTCATTTTTAGGATCTACAAAAACTTTAGAGTAATACCATGCACGTTGGCGGATGTTATTATCTCCACTTTGTAAATTCCAAGTTTGTCCGCCATCCGCACTCATAAATAATCCACCTTTTGCATTCTCAATGATGGCATATAGTTTATCTGTGTTAGATGGTGCAACGGCCACGCCAACGATACCCCATGTCCCTTTAGGTAGGCCTTTTGCAGATGAAATGTTTGTCCAGGTATCTCCACCATCAATACTCCTCCACAAACCACTACCGTCGCCACCACTTTCTAGGCTATAGGGCGTACGAATAACACGCCATGTTCCGGCATACAGAACACTAGGATTACCCTCCTCCATTACTAAATCACTACAGCCTGTTTGATCATTGACATACAATACTTTTTTCCAAGATTTACCACCATCAATTGATTTAAAAATTCCTCTGTCTTGATGTGGGCCGAATAGATGTCCCATGACACCTGCCCAAACTACATTAGGATTCTTAGGATGAATAATGATGTTTGTGATGTGACGGCAATCTTTCATTCCGAGATTACGCCATGTTTTACCCCCGTCATCACTACGCCACATCCCACCCAAGCCATCAGATACGTTTCCGCGCATGGTATTTTCACCTTCCCCAACATATAAGACATTATCATCAGAAGGCGCTAAGGCGATTGCGCCAATGGTTGATCCAAAATATTTATCAGAAATGTTTTTCCAATTACTACCCCCATCCATCGACTTCCATACTCCGCCTCCTGTAGAACCGAAATAGAATGTATTCTTATTTACATAACTACCAGCCACTGCAGCACTCCTACCACCACGGAACGGTCCGAGTAATCGATAGTTTACATTTTTAAGCAAACTGGTATCATACGAAACAGCCTGATCAGTTGCTTTTGAACTTACTTTCTTTTTTTGAGCAGTTGTTGAAAAGCAAATTGACATCGAAAATAAAAGAATGAAAATAGACTTCATGTGTATTGATTTGGAGTACCTAAAAGTATGAAAAAATAATTGACTAACTAAGCATATTGCCTACCTACTAGAGCTGTATGAATTATAGAATCTTTGTAGACTATTCAGCAGCACTAAACTTTGGGGGTGCTGATTTAGGAATTTTGAGTTCTGAGCTAATATCTGGCATTACTTCTTTTACCTTCCGTATACCAAAAAGATTTGTATCGATAAACTTCCATGTTGCCCCTTTATCCGAAGAAATGGCAATTAGGCTAGATGAGAACTCAACATCACCTAGTAGACTTGTTAAGAAGGTTGACTGTGGCAAAACTGCTTGAAGCATGTCCTTGTAATTGATAACCTCCGATGGTGTTCCGTAATTTATTTTACTGATGCGACCGCCAAATTTTTCAAAAACCGTTAAGGCTGAATCTGTAATGACTTTCAATTGAGACTTTCCGCCAGCAAGTGTAATCATGGAAGGATGCATATAACTCAGAAAAAGATCACTGTTTTTTCCGACTAGTGCTTTCCCCATCTCCATAGCAGCAGCACGAATAGATGTTTGTGTGGCTTGAGCCTGGGTCTCAATTGACCAAAACAAACCCAGTATTGAAATTCCACAAATGAGTACAAATTTTTTAAACATTATAAATCGCGTTTTTTGAACAGTGTAAAAGATAAGAACCAAATCAAGAATGTAAGTATGATGGTATATAGTACATGCGTATTAACGGCTGCATTAGCCGCCTTGTATCCAGCTTCATCAAATTTACCTAGAAAAGCAGGAACTGGAATCATTCGGTCAGATATTTCCATGGGGAGAAGTCTACCAAAGTCTTGTCCGAATTTTACTGCCTTCAATTTAAAAAAAGCAACCATGATATTCTCTACAATCAAAGAATAAAAAATAAAAATACCGTATGCTATAAATGCTTTTCGTATGAGCAATCCAATCAAAAAAGCGATGGAAAGCTGATAAAAGACTTGAAGAGAAAATAGCAGTATATATTTTGATTGACCAAAGATTCCAGCTAACGTATATGTCTTGGTGGCTAATATCCCAAGTGTGATGGCAACAAGCATAAAAAACAATGAAACAATGAATGTAACCAAAGCAACACTGACAAACTTTCCCCAGATGAATGTATTCTTTTGCCAACCATCGATAATATTCTGCCTATGTGTTTTGAATGTATACTCATTAGTGATCAACATAATCACAACAATAGCTGGAATGAAGGTAAAAAAAGAACTGAGGTAAGCTGTGGTGTGAAACGTTTCTGGGAAGTTGAACGGGTTACCTAAAATCATTTTGGCAATCGCACCTCCTTGTGTTTTACCCTTTGTGATGTCATCATACGTGAAGTATACAATAGCATTAATGCCAGGATAGGAAATGGCTGCAACAGAAATGAGCAGCCAAAAAGCGGTATAATTTTTAACCTTTAGCCACTCTGTTTGTAGAATATTTTTAAACATGGAAATATAATTAAAGGGGTATTCGGTTAATCATTTGTTAGCTCGAAAAATTTTTCTTCGAGTCTTTTTTTCTTTGTGTACAATTGACTTAAGACAATACCTTTTTCAAAACAAAAATCATTAATCCTCCATGGAGAAGTAGTGGACTTATGGAAATAACATTCAATTCCATCGGGGGTATCAACTATCCTCAATACATCTGGAAACTGATTCATCGCACTCCTAAGTGCTGGAATATGTTCGGAGCAGACTAGAAAACATTCCTCGTCTGAAAGAACATCGTCTACACGGCCATGTGTTAAGAGTTTCCCTTTCTTTAAGATAGCAACATGATCACATACTTTTTCTACTTCATCGAGTAAATGACTTGCCATGATAACCGTATGGCCTTGCGTAGCGAGCTCTTTAATTAACTCCCTTATTTCAGCGATACCAACAGGGTCTAATCCATTTGTAGGCTCATCCAAAACCAAGACAGATGGCCTTCCTAGTAATGCTCCCGCTATAGCAAGTCGTTGTTTCATACCCAAGCTATAGGTAGTGAAGCGACTGTTTCTACGTTCATATAAATTCACTTTCTTAAGCACTTCATCTATTTCTTCTTCAGACCCACGTCCACTAACGCTTTGGGTAATTCGAAGATTTTGAACTGCTGTTAAATAATGATATACGTTGGGAGTTTCTAATAACGAACCTATTTTTTTACGATGAAGATGAGATGGCTCTTGACCGAACCAAGTATAAGAACCTTCATCGGATTGCAATACATCTAATATTATGCTAAGTAATGTAGTTTTACCACTTCCATTGGGGCCAAGAATTCCAAAAACAGATCCAGGAGGTACGTCAAAAGAAACACCGTCTAGTGCTTTGATTTTGCCATATGACTTAGCAATATTTTTAATCTCGAGAACAGCCATTATGCTAATTTTCTACAAGGTAGAATCATTTAACTCAATAGAATGTTAGCAAGTCTATAATATTATGAGCGGTAATACTAGGATATTTTTTGAAGTATTTCATCCCACAAGGCAATACGTACTTGAAGTGCTTTTTTGACATATTCAGTGGATGAACTCCATTTTGAAGGGTCAGTCCCACAAAGCTCTAACGTCATTTGATGTGCAAGCTCAGCATGGTGACCACCATCTACTTCGATATGGCGTTCAATATAATATTGGAATATACCTACTTTATCAGGGAATTGTTTTTTAAGCTCTTTGATGAAGCTGATAAACATATCAGGGATTAAATCTTCACGACCAAAGGTGAATACCGTAGCCATCAAATGCGGTTGTTCAGTGGCTATGGTTTTAAATGTAAATTCCATGAATTGCTTCGCAGCAGGTGAAAATGAATGATTGTTCAACACTTCTTCAATAGGCTTATTGCCAGTTATGTCATCGATTAAAGAAGAAACGAGAGCTGTATTTGCACCAGCTTGATGCATTGCGTTAAGGTATAATTCAAAATGACTTAATCGATTTCCGTATTGATCCACATCACTTTCTTCCCCTGTAACAATTTCATTAATTAGATATCGTGTTGAGGCATTACCCACTGGCCTCCACGGTATTTGAACACAAGTCAAGTTTATTTGAAGTGCTTTGAGGAGTGACATAAAATCCCAAACGGCATATACATGGCTTTCCATGAAAATGGTTAAATCTTCAACCGTCTTAATATGTGAGTAAACTGGATGATTAACGAGCTTGTTCCTCAAATCAGCAACCTCGTGCTCAAGTTCCTTCAAGGATTTATTTTCCATACATATTAAATTGTGACACAAAAGTAATAGAGGAATGAAAAAAATAATTTTTTGTTTAAGCAGTATTAAAATTTGAATATGACATTTATGACATGTGAATTGTAGTTATAAGCATTTAATATTGTGACATCCAATATGCGGGATAAATTCCTCAAAAGAATCCCCGGTTCCGTTTTAAGACAATATCCTTAAACAATAAAAGCCTGCACATGTGGGTTTTTGTTGTTTAGAGTAGCCTGAGATTATTTAGAAAAATCAATTTGAAACTTCAATAAAAAGAAATTAGTAACTGATATAACTCGATTCCAATTACCATAAATACCATTATAATCAAAGAAATTACAATAACAAAATTTGAATAACGTGTTTGTTGAGGTCGTTTCCCTTGGTTCATTTATATGATTTTCTATTTAAGATTCAATATGTCATCAACTATATTATCGCCTCGCCATTGATTTATATATTTCAATGCTCTATTAAACATTTGATCATCATCTTGAATATCACAATAAGCAATAAAATTTTTCCATTCAATATCTGTAAACTCTATATTTAGTTGGTTTCTATACATATCTCGAGTGAAATTTGTTAATACATGGTAGCTCCTAACCATCCTCAAGTACTCTATAATTTGCCATGTTTCCATTCCAGCTATATCTTTGTTAAACTCTACATACATATATGTGTATATTTTAATTGAGTATAATTTTACACTAGAGACTAAATTAATCCTACCCAGAGTTATCGATTAGTTGTTTGATTAGTGCATTCAAAAAGAATTTTATCATCAACTTGTGAGTATAATTTCTCAAGACCGATAAATAAGTCAGCTGGATTAACACCTAATCCGTAGGATATAAAAAAAATGTGTGATATAGATGTCGAAATCATGCCACGTTCTATCCTTGATAATTGGTCATATTCAATATTTATAGTATTAGCTAATCCAGAAATCGTATAATTTTTGGCTTTTCGAAGTTTTCGAATATTATTGCCAATATGTATATTTACTTCCTTAAACCTTTTTACAACAGTATTTCGTACAGGCTTTTTACAACCACCAAAAGACTGTAAAGGAAACTTATGCATAGTTGAATTTTTATAAATTGGGCTATTAGTTGACCCCAGTAATTTTTGAATTGTCTGTTCATCAAAATTAAACAAATTTCTGTAAACTAAAAATTAGTAGAATAATTTAATTTTATAACTGATTGTATATCAATGTTATAAATTTATTTTTGTTTAATGTTACATTAAGGTAACCAAATAAACACTCTGGCATGATGTCATATATGACCTTTTTACTAATTTGATAGATTCTTAGTTGTCAATTTAGACTTGAAACCCTACTAAGATTCTACTCATGGGGCCTTCTGATTTAATGAAAGTATATCAAAACAATTAACGGATTACTAATTAATTACGCAACGGCTTCCCGCCC
>CAMCBE010000110.1 GCA_945872805.1 Chitinophaga pinensis
ATAAGCGTGATAAATCTAACCTTTACGTGGCCAAAATCATCCATATTTGACGAAAAAGAACAACTCAACATAAACGAAATAGCAGAAACCTGCCCCGTTAAAGAGAGCATTCACCCTTCGATTGAAGTCAACATATCGTATAACTGGGAATCTTAATATTGCCATTCGCGCATGATTGAAGAATTCCCTATTTTACATTGAACACATTGGATTTTACTGCAATACATAGTGTATAATGCTAAGCAAGATTGTGATTCTTTGGCATTTCTGGGTATTACACCAATTTTCTTTAATTCCTTAATTACTTTATTTGATTCGGGAGGTAATTGAATCAATAATTCATTGGCCTGTATGATATATTTTTTTTCTCCACGTGTTCTTCCATAAGCAATTAAAACAGGCACAATAGTATTAATCATTAAATTAACAATGAATGAGTTTCCCAGTGATTTATGTTGTGGGGTAGTTGACCGATCAAATACAAAATGAGAATCCCAATATGGATTGACCTCAATATTGAAAAATGGTTGAATCGATTCAAACGATTCACATGATATACAAAAAGACAACAACGAATTGATTTTTACAATAAATGACGCCAACTGAGCTAATCGGATTGTGGGGAAACTGGCAGGTCGCATTCGTAAAAAATAAACCGGAGGGATATGAGCTTCAATATTATGGAGGGCTTTTAATCGAGTAAACTCTATCCATAATTCTTTTGCATAGTCATCGTTGAAACCGGAACTCAATATTCCAGCTTGACCCATTAAAAGTGCTTCTACAGAATGCTTGGAGGCTCTATACCTTTTTACCAATGAAAATGGTATTGAAAATGCCAGCTGATTAAATGAATTAGAATTAACGTTTACTCCAAAATTTCTGCATAACATGATCCATATCGCTTCTTCCCAATTGCCATTAAAAAAATGAAGTAGTTCGCTAAATTTAATCGCTCGATTTAATTGACGCTGATCAGCGAGGGAATTCAGCCATAGGGAAATAGGTACATCCATTTTAACTAGAACTGAATTAATACAAGGAATAATAGATTGACTTTTCATCAGTTTAGCATAAAAAGGCAATAAGTCGTGATTTACGAAACTCGATAAGGCTAGAATTGGCGAATGTGAATACGCTGAATAATCATGGCGCCAGACAACATGTAGTATAACATTGTTATAATTAGAATCAGTATCATGACCATGTTGATTATATTCTTGTGTAGTGAGATGAAGTTCGACGTTACCAGCCCAGTGTGTATCGCCTATCAGTAAACGTGAAAATAGAAAATCAGGGCCTTGATTCGTATTACGTGTTCCTGTATCAATAATGTTAATTGGCTTACCACATACAGAAATAAGCTTTTCATTGAACAACTTTTTCTCCCAAATGAAATGAAGTAGATTTTCAGAAAATATCATTTCTGAAAAATAGAATAGATAGCCTATTCCATAAATGTATTAAACACTCAATAAAAGGAGAAAAATACTTCACGGGTGGATTAGCTGAATGCAGAATGGAGCATCCTAACTACTCTACTGATAGGCAGTCCCATTACATTATAAAAATCACCATCAATGGATTTTATACCTACAACACCTATCCATTCTTGTATTGCATACGCACCAGCTTTGTCGAATGGTTTATAGTGAGAAACATAATGGTTGATTTGATCTTCTGTCAATTCATTAAACGTAACATACGTAGTATCTACAAAAGAAATTTCTTTGGATGTACATTTCATAACCACAGCTGTCACAACAGCATGCTTTTGACCACTTAACTTTTTCAGTATTTCGATGGCATGATCATGATCATTTGGCTTTCCAATAATTTCATCCTGTAAAACAACAATGGTATCTGCTGAAATGATTATTCTTTCTGAATCAGGGGAAGAAGTACTCAATAGATTGTATACGGCTAAATTTTTATTCTTGGCGATGAGTAAAGCCGCATCTGCTGGATGTGTACCTGGCGGAAATGATTCATCTATATCTGAAACGATGACCTCAAAGGGAATTTCAGCCCATTCCAAGAGCATTTTACGACGAGGCGAACCAGAGGCTAGGACAATTTTGTTCATCGATTATAATAGTAGTAAAGAGTCATTGAAAAAATACCTGCTAGCATAATCAACTTAATTAAACCACTTAATTGATGATAATCAGACGATGTTATAGCCGTATTTATTTTTTTAACTAATCTAAACAAGGGAAATAGTAGGGTTATCATAATGTAAAACACTAACCAAGTCCAAGAATTAAAAAAAGAGTAAAAAAGCAGGATAAGCAACATGGCGATTAAAATATATATCCATGCTGAAACAAATAATTTAGTGATAGCTGTTCCCCATACTATAGGAATGGTAGTACAGTTATTTCTCCTATCTCCATCCTGATCCTCCATATCTTTAACGATTTCGCGTATAAAGGATACGACGAAAGCAAATCCAGCATAAACTGCTACCATTTTATATATTTTCAACAATACATTAGATCGATTGGATAACAATAAGTCAGTAGAAAAATCTAATTCGGCGATATATAAAATAATGATAACCCATGAAGTCAATAGAGAAATTAAAATATTTCCTGAAAGTAGTTTTCGCTTAAAGGTTGTAGAATAGAATATCAAAATAATTACCACAACAATATTAAACAAAAGCAAAAAAGGATTTTTTAGCTGGTACGATACATATGCTGTATAACCAAGGCCTATTGCAGATAAAACAAGATGAAAAAACATAGCCCAGCGTCTGCTGATATGTCTACCTATAATCAATCTATGGGGCTTATTTATTCGATCAATATTTAAATCGAAATAATCATTAATTATATATCCAGCCGCTGCAATCAAAACCGAAGATAAAATTAAATAATTCAAATTAGCTATGGATAAAACAGGGCCGGTAGAATTGTAAATGGCATATTGAGGACTTACAATACAGTAGTAAAAGATCAATTGTGTGATTGCAATAAAAATCAGGTTCCCGAACCGGATTAATTTTAAAAATTCAAATAATCTTTTCATTAGAATAAAGAATTATACACTTTGAATTTTCTCATTTTCACCCCAGGTTCCCTGAACACGCATCACTTTTTCAATTATTTCTCGAACACATCCATTACCACCTGCTTTTGCGGAGATGTAATGAGCCTTACTTTTAACTTCTGAAACAGCATCAATCGGACATGCATTGAATCCACTTTGCTGAAATCCCTCAAGATCAGGAAGATCATCTCCCATGTAAAGGACTTGCGATTGGGTTAGTGAAAATTCACGTAACAGCATTTTAATCGCCTCTGCTTTGTTCGACACTTGTTGGATGAAACGATTTATTCCTAAGTGATTCAAGCGTTTAGAAATCGGTTCAGAGGAAGAGCCAGTCAACACCACAACGATCATTCCACACTTAGCTGCTGCTTGTAAAGCATACCCATCTTTAATATCCATTACCCTCTCCCATTCACCTGTTGATGACATCAACAGCTTTCCATTGGTTAAGACGCCATCCATATCAAAGACCAGCATTCGTATAGTTAATAATTTATCAAGCATATTATATCTAATCGGATAAGCTAAGTTAAATGAAGTAAAACGAACTTTGTTGATCGATTGTCTGTCTCTCGGTTATCTTTGCTTTAAATAATTATTCAATGAATAATAGTCAAAAGCTATTTATTTTATACCTCCGCACAAAGCTAAAACTAATTTCTTGGCTATCCATAAAATGGACTGCCCGGATCGCATTTAAGATCTTCACTACCCCTTATCGAAAGTCGAATAAACAAAAACCTTCCATTTTCAATAGCGCTAATTCCATAGAATTGAACGTAGAAGGTCAAACCATTAAGGGGTATTGCTGGAACACTTCCTCAACACAAAAAATATTGATTGTTCATGGATTTGAATCAAGGGCTTATAATTTTGAATCCTATATTTCGCCATTGATTGATAAAGGACTATGTGTTTATGCCATGGATGGAAAGGCTCATGGATTAAGTGATGGTAAGACCATAACCCTTCCAGAATACATCATGATGTTTCAAGAATTAGAAAAAAGGGTTGGTCAGTTTGATGGATTTATCACACATTCATTTGGTGGACTAGCCGTTTGCTTATATCAAGAACAACTAAAACAGTCTAATTCTAGACTGGTACTTATAGCTCCTGCTACGCAAACAAGCACCTCTTTAACGTTATTCTGTAAATTTTTAAACCTAGACGAAAAGATTAAGATGGGTATCTACCAATTAATAGAAAGTGCATCCGGGAATTCTGTAAATTATTACTCACTGAACCGCATTATTCCTAAGCTTGAGAATAAAATTTTATGGGTACACGATGAGAATGATGAAATCACCCCTATTTCCGATTTAAGTGAGCTACTCCTTAAAAAGCAGGAAAATGTTGAATTTATGATTACAAAAGGCCTTGGTCATAGAAGGATATATAAAGATCCAGACGTTATGGAAAAAGTCATGAATTTTATAAAACCTCTATCCCTTTGACCATTTTATCTTTTTTTAACAACGTGAAAAAGCACAATAGTTAATGTGATTTTCTATTTGGATTTCAACACTAAATCTTTCCTTTTGCATTGAAAATGTGAAAAATCATTCTCTTTATCTTATTATTGCATCAATTTAGTGAAGAATATCGATATTAAAATAGCATTACAAGAATTGAATTGAAAGAATGGCAAAAAATTTACTTATTGTTGAGTCACCGGCCAAAGCCAAGACGATTGAAAAAATTTTAGGCTCAGATTTTGAGGTTAAAAGTTGCTATGGGCATATACGAGATCTTGAAAAGGATGCCATGGGTATTGATGTAAACCAAGACTTCAAACCAAGATATATAGTATCAGAAGAAAAGGAAAAAGTAGTTAAAGAATTAAAACAAATTGCTAAAAAGTCAGGAGAAGTTTGGCTAGCAACGGATGAAGACCGTGAAGGAGAAGCCATAAGTTGGCATCTTTGCGAAGTACTAGGCTTAGATCCAGCCACAACAAAACGCATTGTTTTTCATGAGATTACAAAACAGGCAATATTGTCTGCGGTTGAAAAACCTAGGACAGTTGACATGAATTTGGTTAATGCTCAACAAGCCAGGAGGATATTAGATAGAATTGTGGGCTTTGAATTATCTCCTATTTTATGGAGAAAAATGAGCATGCGCGGGAACTTAAGTGCTGGACGTGTTCAAAGTGTTTCGGTTAGACTGATTGTTGAGCGCGAAAGAGTCATTAATTCATTCAACTCATTAAGTAGTTTTAAAATAGAGGGGCTATTCCTTGCAAAAGACATTAATGGCAAGAACATCATTTTCAAAAGCGAAGGAAGTAAAAAAAGTACTACAGAAGATGCAGAGAAATTTTTGCAATCCTGTATTGGTGCAACGTATAATGTAGAAAACGTTGTCAAAAAACCAGCCAAAAAAACGCCAGCGGCTCCTTTTACAACGTCTACCCTACAACAAGAAGCAAGTAGAAAACTGGGATATGGTGTAAGCAGAACCATGATTCTTGCCCAAAAACTATATGAAGCTGGACATATATCATACATGAGGACTGATAGTGTGAATTTGAGTCAGACAGCCAAGGATGACATTTCAAATCAGATTACCACTAGTTATGGTAAACAATATCTTCAGCTTAGAAAATATAATAATAAAAACGAATCAGCACAAGAAGCGCATGAGGCCATAAGGCCAACGTACATGGAAAAGTCACAGATAGACATTGCTGATGCTCAACGTTTGTATGATCTTATATGGAAACGCACTATGGCATCTCAGATGTCTGATGCAGAACTTGAGAAGACTACAGCAGAAATAAGCATTTCAACCAATAAAGAAAAACTACAAGCAGAGGGTGAAGTCTTAAAATTCGATGGCTTTCTAAAGGTATATAATGAAGGAAAAGACGAAGAAGATGAAAATGAAGAAGCCGATACGGAAGGCATGCTACCTCCATTAGAAAAAGGACAAGTGCTAACGTTAAGTGAATTGATCTCTACTGAGCGTTTCTCAAGGCCACAACCTAGATTTACAGAAGCTTCTCTAGTAAAAAAATTAGAAGAACTAGGAATTGGAAGACCTTCAACCTATGCTCCAACTATATCTACCATCCTAAAAAGAGGATATGTTGAGAAAAGAGACAAGGAAGGCGTTAAGAGAGACTTTAGAGTCCTTAAACTCAAGGATGATAAAATCGTAAAGGTAACAGAGCAAGAAAACACTGGAGCGGAAAAATCAAAGCTATTCCCAACTGACTTAGGTTCTGTTGTGAATGATTTTCTTCTAGTCCATTTTCAGAATGTAATGGACTATGGTTTTACAGCGAAAATAGAAAGTGAGTTTGACCATATAGCTGAGGGTAAAGAAGATTGGAGCAAGATGCTAAAAGACTTTTATGTTCCTTTCAAAAAAGAAGTAGATCTGACCATGGAAACGGCTGAACGCATTAGCGGCGAACGTGACCTGGGTATTGATCCCGTAACTGGTAAAAAGGTAATTACTAGAATGGGCAAATATGGTCCAATGGTGCAAATTGGAGAAACTGCCGATACTGAGGAAAAACCTCGATTTGCGAAATTAAAAACAGATCAAAGCATTGAAACCATCACATTGGCAGACGCCATGGAACTTTTCAAACTGCCAAGGATATTGGGAGAATTTGAAAATGAGGTAGTTCAAGTAAATATTGGGCGTTTT
>CAMCBE010000111.1 GCA_945872805.1 Chitinophaga pinensis
TGTATTAACTGATGGAGCAGCGTTTGAAATGTATGGGTTAATCCTGCGCTGATCAAAGTACAATTGAACGTTAACTCGATTGCTCAACACGTAATCAATCGTTGGACGAATGCTAAATATACGCTGACCACCTGTTGCAAAGGCATTGGATTGATCAAGTCTTGAATTTGAATTGATATCATCTCGTATACTAAAGTCGAGTGCGAATGTTAAGTCGTTGTCTAATTTTTTACTCGCTTCTTTTTTGCCTAGCTTGAGTTTGAATGGCAAAGGCATTGCCCTTTTTCTCCAACGCATTCCAAAAGTGATTTCGGTTGAACGTACTTCACTAAGCTGAAGGTCGATAAGGCTCATGCTAAGTGTTCGTGATTTTCTGTATTCAAATCTACCGGATAATTGTCCGGGTGTTGTGAAATCAATTCCAATCAATGGTGCAAATTGTTCTTGAATCGAGAGATTTGGAACAAGGAAATAGGGTATATAGTTCCCTGATATGGTATCAATGAATGAAGGAAATCCATACATTAATGTGTCTTGGAATAACAACGCAGAGTTGAAGCTATTCATACTCAAGGTACTGTTGTATCCATGGGTGATGGTGAAATTAGTAAAGTATTGTTGTAGACTTTCTATTCTACTAAGTCCATTATACGTGAGCCTCCAGTTTGGTTTTGGTAGATAGCCACTAAATGGATTTGATTTCACGGTATTGGTTTGACCATTCTTTAATAAGGCAATTTGATTTGGGTCCTTGTTCGTATAGGCTGCAATAAATGCAGGAATCAATACATCTTGTGAATACCTTCCATACCCTGTGTAATAACCATCGGCACCAACTGTTTTGCTGTAAGGGTTTTGTTCTCCAAGTCGTTTCGATAAGATGCTTCTATTTTTTTCAAATTGCTTGAACGTCTCACTCGTATTATTTGCATTGAATTTTTTAAACAATGTCTGAAATGAAACATAACTGACGCTAAATCCTCCACCAGAGTAGGGACTTAGCGAATTGAAATTACCTGTGCCCACCGTATCCTTAAAGAGTGTTGAGAAATTTTTTGAAAGGCTCTTGTCGAGGTTTAAGTCAATCATCAAGTCTCGTATCGGCTCTACTTGAGCAGTTAGGTTTAATCTCTTCTCATAAGACTGCAAGAATAAATTATTGAGTAACGGATCTTTTGTAACGAGCCCTTTTTTGCCAATCTTATCAAGCCATTCTTGATTTGGTTGCTTACCCATGATAAAATCAACTCCAGGAGCCATGCTCTTCCAATTTTGACCAAAGAATTTAGTACTATCCGTGTATCCAGGTAATAATGTGCTTCCCCCTTCATTGTATGTTGCGCCAACTCGCTTGACGGCAGTTAGTATTTTAAGTATCGCTTTTTCAGTAGGCGATAAGATGATTTCTTTTCTTTCTTTTGGTTGTTTTTCTTTCAATGCTTTCTCTTGAGACTTTCTTTCTTTTTCAATCCGGTCTTGCTCTTCTTTTTCTTTTTTCTCCTTTCGCTTATCCTCAACAGTCTTTATTATTTCCCCTGGGACAATGACAGTATCTTTTTTTACTCTAAATGCGCCTGGTTTGCTTTTCTGCATACTTGGGTCAAATACGTCTGGTAATGAGTAAAGCCCAGCATTCTTTTTATTTTGATCAGGTGAAGTCACTTGTTCATTTATGTTTACTTCGTCTGCTTTTTTAGTTACACTCACCTTAGGGTCTTTGCTATCCCTTTTTTTATTTTTTGAATTTCCTTTTGGTTTTTTTTGAGCAGATGGCGTTTGAGGTGCATTGTCAATGGCTCTCAACACCTTTGACTTGTTGTAAAGCTGAGCAAAATTCATCTCGAGCGTTCCACCAGTTTGGCCGCTGTTTTGAATGGTATTGCCAAGGCTTAATGCAAGCCTAGATGCGCCAATCCAATTGTAAGTTGATCGGTAGGCTACATTCACCGTTGTCCAATCCAGAACCGGAATAGAATTAGTCGGTAGGTTATAGGTTAGGTCTGTGCTTTGGTTATAGATGGTGTTCCGTCCACCCTTCAAGAAATTCTGAGTAAGGGAGTCGCGTTTAGGTCTCGTGTCAATTCTACCAAACGGTTCGTCTACACGTGAATTGTTCAATGCCTTGAAGTCTATGTTTAATGATTTCGTTAGGTCCCAACGCAAGTTGTAGTTCCTGTCGACCACAAAATATTTATCGTAGGTTTCAGGAATTTTAAATTTACCACCCCCGATATTTCGGGGAAGTATGGCAGCAAATTGTCTTCGTGTATCCACCCTAAATCCAATCAGTGATGGAAGTGGGTTGAAGTTTACGTTACGAATGAAATCAAGCCAAGGTGTTTTTATTTTGATTAATTTCTTTAGTGGCTCAATGTATTGTGGTTGTGTATTGTAATTGTATCCTATCCCTCCCTGGGTTTTATTGATCTGGTTACTCTCGATTAACGGATTATGCTGTCTAGTTTCAGTCAGCGAGTAATTAAAATCAAAATTGGAAATGCTCCATAGTTGCACTTTTTTATTTTCCTTTTGAGTGAATCGAACATTCGTGAAGTTGATGGTTTTGAGCCCAACATAATCTACCGCTTCATTTCGTATGGAGTCTCTTGATGAATTGTATGTTTTTAGTTTTTGCTTTAAGGTGATGTCTTTGTCGAACGGATCATATTTCGGACTGCTAATAATTTGCGAGATGTTCGCAAAGAAGGGAATTTCAATACCTATCTCTTTAGGAAGAAGTTTTCCTAACTGAAGATTTATCGATGCATCAACTTGTTTAAGGTCGTCGCGATACCGATCATTAACGCGTTGCTCTAGTTGCCCAAATCCAGCGGTGTGAATATTGGTTGACACAGACACTGAACCTAAGTCCGATAGCTGAATATTCATTTGGCCAACAGCGGCCCATCCACCATTTTCATCTAACCCAGACAAGCGAAGTTCATTTACCCATATTTCAGTTGCAATAGCATTTCCGCCACCGCCTTTAGGGTTTTCCATTCCAAGGAGTATGCCTTTCACTTCTCCTAAATTCGGATTTCCCATGATGGAAAATGTTTTGCCATCAATTTGTGTTCTGTATATCGCCGAGGGATTATTCGTGTTTAGGTTTCTTTCATTTTTCAACCTAACCAAATCAGCTAGATAAAAATTCAATTCGTTTTCAGATGGCCAAATTACTTTTTCATCTGTTGTACCGAAGTCTGTTATTTTAAGTGGGTACTTAATTTCATAGTAGTTGTTGATGTAGTCGTTGCCTATTCTAACTACTGCATATACATCTCCATTTTGGAGTTTATTGTATTCTCTCAAACTTTCTGCATGGTAAAACATAGAAAGTTTTGAATACTGCCTAAGATCGTGATTGAATCCTTTGAACACAGCCCTTCCGTCACCATCTTGTAAGTTGATCACGCGCATACTGAGTGATTGCTCATTCTGTAGAATATTGATACCACCATTACTTAGTGTTTGTACTCGTTCAATACCAGGAGGAGTTCTGTATGGGATTGGGTCTTTGCGGTCATTCTCTTCAATATTTACTGATGAAACATTGAATTGTGTACTGCTGTTTGCAAGATCAATTGGTTTGTAAGTTCCTGTTGTATCAAGATCATATGAGAATCTTCTCCAATTGTTTCTCACTAACTCCATCTTAGCAAAACGTAAGACTACAGAATCGGTGAAGTCTGTCATAAACATTCTAAAGAATCGAATGGATTTAAAGTCTGGTATATCGCCTACTTTTTTATTGTACGCTGAAATGGGCACCCTGAATTGATACCATATTTGATCTTGTTTAGAACCATCCGCTAAGGTGATGCTTACACTTTTTTTATCTGAAATAAAATTGCTTCCCACTTGCATGCTGAGTTCACCCGAAGGCTTTAGGTCAATTCGATATTGGAAATATTCTTCAGATTCATTCAGTGTATTATCTCGATTCAAGTCTTCTCCATCAGGATACATGGTGAAGGCAGATGCAAAATTGGCTCCTGCTTTTGCTACTGGAGAATTTCCTTGTGGGCTATTGAAGTTTTTATAGCGGGTTAAGATGCCAGCATTTTCTTGGTCGTAGGTCTCATCACGATAATATTTAAAGTTATCGCTGGATGGATCTTTTGATGCATCAGTGTAGGCTTTTGAATTTAAGCCGTAACGTGTTGCCATTTCATTTAAGTAATCAGCACGCTTTTTTAATTCTGCAGAATCAGTCATGCCATCAAATCCAACATCCTGGAATTTTCTATCCGCGGGGTCATTGCTGAATCCTTGTGTTATTTGAATCGGGTTGAGGGGAACATTTCCCCATGTCGACGCTCCTATTGATGCAGGAATCGACGGAGTTGGTAATCCATTCTCATAGAATCGCCTAGAATCTTTTAAAATATCTTCTGAAATATTTCCAAGGTTTAAATAAAGTGATCCGCCAGATTTATTCGTTCCATCTATAAAGGGATCAAGCATCCAAAAATCGACAAATTCAATATTGGCGCTTTCGAAATCTGTTTGGTCGATACCTCTCATGATACCACCCCAGCGCTTGGTTGGATTTTTTAATTCACCATTGCTCTCAATGTTGGCTGCATCAAAATTGTATGGACCTTTCTCTTTTGGATAGTAAGCCATATCAAAAGTCACTAATTGCGCTTGCCCAAAATCGGGAGTTCTTCTTGGGAAAATTTCTTGTTGTCCAACACTGCGTACACGTGCGTCAGAAAGTTGTTTTAAATCATTACGTAGCGGATTATTTGTATTCCTTTTTTCTTGCAATACTGGCTCAATATTATACCATGCAATTTTTGCTCTGTTTTTGCCATACGCAACATCATCAAATAAATCTGCTTCGGGAAACAAAACATTGCCAGAACGATCTGTTGCACCTTTGGGGGTTGACGCTAATGTCCAGCCAATGATTGGAAAGCGAAGATCAATACTGGATTTTGTTCCTTCGAAGTCATCCAGATAAACCAATCCTTCCCCGCCTTTACCAATCTGAGGAGCATGCCCTGGCTTCATCTTTGCTGCTTCTGCTGAGGCGTTGATACTCGAGGGCGCTTTCGCTTCATAAAAAGGCAGCTTACTCAATAATTTATTTAACCTCGGCAGTTCACTATTGTAGTTCATGTCGATACCCGTCATGGAATTTCGAATTGGATCTGAACCATATTCCATCTTAGTAAAAAATGGACGCTCGCTTAACCGAACCATGGTACCACCAACTGAAAATTTCTTGTTGAATAGATAATCCCAACGCAAGCCAGTATAGGTTCGTTGTTGAACACCAAATGTTGCATTGTTTTCAAATTGCACATTTACAGGTAATCCAGAATTTTTAATGGCACTGTTGATTACGCGCAACGTTCCTGAGATGTAGTCTATCGTATAGTCAATATTTTCTTGTAATGTTTGTCCACCCGCTGTAACCGTAACAGAACCTGGCGGAATATTAAACGCATTTAATGAGATCTCACCGCTTGAACCACCTGATGATTTTGATGTGCCTCGAATTAAGAATCGATTAAGATTAGCATAGGTTTGAGCTATCGCTTTAATTGTGTCGTAAAGTGGATAGTACAGGTATTTGCTTCTAAGTGTTGGATTAGTGGTAAAGGCGTCATCTAAGTCATGTCCAAATGGTTCAAGGACCGGAAAGATTGCACGACTCTGATAGGTATTAATAGTATAGCCTTCTACAAAGTCGAATACCCCATCTGGCTGCGGATCGTTTTGATTATTTAGTCGATCTAAGTTTAATAAAGTAAGTAATGGAATACCTGCTTTATCTCCTTCTGGCAAGTATCTTTTTTCACCAGCACCAGGTTCTTGGTACAATACATTGAATTGAAAATCTGCACGCTCCAGTTGCCCTGATCCAACGGGATAAATATTTTTCATCATCAAATCCCATATCGGTAAGGCTGTACGTTGTGAGGTAGCTTTTAAGAGTTTTAGGAATAACACTTTTTGTACACCACTGGTTGAATCTACCGGTACGTCTTGTGCAAACTCTCCAACTTGAAAAACTTTTCCATTCACTGTATATTGATAGGCTACAGCAAGTACTTCGTCAGACTGTAACATCACATTTAATGAAATGAAACCGAGTTGACGATTAAAATAATATTGTGTTGTATCAAGTTTACGTGCAAATGTTTTTTCAAAATCACGGACAGGCTTAAGGCCAAGTCCATTCAATGCATTGACAACCTGTACTGGATTTCTATTGTTGGGGTTACCGGTAACTTTTCTGTATAAATCGTTAGCAGCATTTGAAGGGTATACTGATCCAGGGGCTACATTAATTACTGGTGGTTTTTGGAAAGGATTATTTTCTGCCAAGTCCATCAATCCTACCACATCTCTTGTGTTGGCATTGGTGCCATTTCTATTCGTTACCCAAACTTCCATCCTCAACAACTGCACTTGTGAATTGATGATGGGCAAGTTTTTCATTGCCTTATTGTAGTTGTTTCTAAAATACTGCGCCAATAAAAAGTGTCTATTCTCTTCGTATTCATCCGCTTTAATTTCAAATGGAGTAGTACTTGATCCACCTTTGAAACCAGCGGATTGACGTTGTGAGCGCTGACTAGCAAATACAGTAGACACCCAAAGCTTTCCAAATTGCAATTGTGTTTTTACACCAAATAACTGTTGTGCACCAGGGATTAATGTCCCTTTTGATGCAAATGATGTG
>CAMCBE010000112.1 GCA_945872805.1 Chitinophaga pinensis
TCCCAAACCAATTTATACCCGGAATCAATGGGCTGAAAAACGGCATCAGACACTGGTCCTTGTGGAGGCCATTGTGCAAAAGAGTGAAAAAATGAAAAATCGAACTCAACAACATATTATAATTATTTATATATATTGGGTACAATGGCTTTTCACTTAGAATTTAGATGGGTATAAAAAAATATGCAGATTTTTTTCACAATTAGAGAAAAAAATAAAGAAACGGAATAAAATTCTTGACATTCCCATAAATTTTAATGACTTTTGTGGCATCTAAAATCAACAAAATTATGGAGTCACTACGTTTCAAAGCCATTCACAACCTAACCTCTAGTAAGGAAGGGATAAGAGTAGAAAGTCCTGCCAAAATCACAGCGATTTTTGGTGAAAGTGTATTCACGTTAAAAACTGCAAGAGAATTTTTGAGCGATGATGCTTACAAAAGCTTAGCCAATTCAATTAAATCTGGCCAAAAGATTGACAGAAATGTAGCAAATTATATTGCTGCAGGAATGAGACAATGGGCACAAGCAAAAGGCGTAACACATTATACACACTGGTTTCAACCATTAACTGGAACTTCTGCTGAAAAGCATGATTCATTCTTTACCTTAAAGTCTGATGGTTCTGCAATCGAAGAATTCGATGGTAATGCACTTGCCCAGCAAGAGCCTGATGCATCATCATTCCCGAGTGGTGGTCTTCGCGCAACATTTGAAGCACGTGGATATACCGCATGGGATCCAACTTCTCCAGCGTTTATCATGAACATTGGAACTGGCCTAACGCTGTGCATTCCGACTATATTTGTTTCATATACAGGTGAGTCACTTGACTATAAAGCACCATTACTAAAATCAATTGAATCATTAAATAAAGCAGCAGTTGATGTTTGCCACTACTTCGATAAAAATGTAGGAAAGGTAACTGCGACCCTTGGATGGGAACAAGAATACTTTGTAATTGATGAAGGTCTTGCTAATGCTCGTCCTGATTTAATCATGACCGGACGTACAGTCTTTGGCCATGCCCCTTCAAAAGGTCAACAATTAGAAGATCATTATTTCGGTTCAATTCCTGAAAGAGTATACGACTTCATGAGGGATTTTGAATATGAATCATATCGTTTAGCTATTCCTTTGCGTACGCGTCACAATGAAGTAGCGCCTGCTCAATTTGAGTGTGCTCCAATTTTTGAAGAACTCAATCTTGCAGTAGATCACAATACATTATTAATGGATGTGATGACACGAGTTGCAAAGCGTCATAAATTGAAAGTGCTTCTTCATGAAAAACCATTTGCCGGTATCAATGGAAGTGGTAAGCACAACAACTGGAGTATGGCAACAGATACAGGCATTAACTTGCTTGCTCCTGGTAAAACGCCAAAGACCAACTTAATGTTTCTTGCCTTTTTCGTAAACACCATTAAGGCTGTTCATGATCATGCGGACTTATTGAGAGCTGCTATCGCTTCTGCAGGTAACGATCACCGTCTTGGCGCAAACGAAGCACCACCAGCTATCATTTCTGCTTATATAGGTGGATACCTCGCAAAAGTGTTGGATGAAGTTGAAAGTCGTGTTGGAAATAAATTTGACGAACAAGATGAGGTGATGTTGAAGTTAGACATCCATAAAAACATTCCTGAACTTTTATTAGATAATACAGATAGAAACAGAACATCTCCATTTGCATTCACTGGAAATAAATTTGAATTCCGTGCAGTTGGGTCTTCTGCAAACTGTGGTTACAACATGACCGTATTAAATACCATCATGGCTGAAACACTTTCTTCATTCAAATCTGAAGTAGATGGCTTGATTGAAAAAGGAGACAAGAAAGAAGTTGCGATTATGCAGGTGATTAAAAACTACATCACCGCTTCTAAGAAAGTATTATTTGAAGGTGATGGATATAGCGAAGAGTGGCAACAAGAAGCTGCTAGACGCGGACTTCCAAATGTCAAAACAACTCCCCTAGCACTTGATGCTCTTATAACAGAAAAAGCAAAAGGACTTTTTGCAAAACATAAGATCCTAACTCATTCTGAACTTGAAGCGCGTCATGAAATCGAATTGGAAAAATACATTAAATACGTACAAATTGAAGGCCGCGTAATCGGAGACTTAGCAGGCAATCATATTCTTCCAGCGGCTATCCGATATCAAAATGTGTTGATCAATAACGTAAAAGGATTGAAGGACCTTGGTTTGAAACCTGATGCGTATACAGCACAAATGAATGTGTTAAATGAAATTTCTGAGCACATCAATAAAGTGCAAGTTATTGCTGAAAAAATGACTGAAGCTAGAAAAGAAGCAAACAACTTAAGTTCTTCTAGAGATAAGGCAATAGCTTATTGTGAAAAAGTAAAACCATTGTTTGATGACATCCGCTACTCAGTTGACAAACTTGAATTATTGGTGGATGATTCAGAGTGGGAATTACCAAAATACAGAGAGTTGTTATTCCTTCGCTAATCAAGCCTATTGGAAAGTTGAATAATAAAAAGCCCCGCAGAAGCGGGGCTTTTACTTTTTTAAAAAAGCTAAAAAAAATTATTGCATTTTAAATGTATCTAAAAACTTAGTTGTGAAATTCCCTTTAATGAAATCTTCATTCTTCATCAACTGCTGATGAAAAGGAATGGTTGTTTTAACTCCTTCAATCACATATTCACTTAATGCCCTGCTCATGGTATTGATTGCCTCTTTTCTTGTTCGAGCTACTGCAATAATTTTTGCAATCATGGAATCATAAAAAGGAGGAATAATATAGCCTGCATAAACATGAGAATCTATTCGAATTCCATGACCACCCGGCTGATGCAACACAGTGATTTTTCCTGGACTTGGTCTGAAATCATTGTATGGATCTTCCGCATTTATACGACATTCAATGGCATGCATTTCAGGTTGATAATGCTTGCCGGAAATAGGTTCACCTGCTGCAATTTTTATCTGCTCTTTAATCAAATCAAAATTTGTTACTTCCTCCGTAACACAGTGTTCAACTTGAATACGGGTATTCATCTCCATGAAATAAAAATTCCTATTCTTGTCAACCAGGAATTCTATCGTTCCAACACTTTCATAATTTATAGCCTGAGCTGCTTTTACTGCAGCAGCACCCATTCTCTCCCTTAGCTCATCAGTCATAAATGGAGATGGAGATTCTTCGACCAATTTTTGGTGACGTCGCTGAATAGAGCAATCACGCTCACTCATATGGCATACCGTTCCATAACGATCCCCAGCCACTTGAATTTCTATATGACGAGGCTCTTCAACAAACTTCTCCATATAGACCCCATCATTTTTAAATGATGCTAAGGCCTCTGCTTTAGCGTTGTTGTATGCTTTTTCTATTTCCGCCTCTGCCCAAACAACTCGCATTCCCTTACCACCACCACCAGCAGTTGCTTTTAAAATAACAGGATATCCTATTTCTTTAGCGATTACTATTGCTTCCTCAACACTTTCCAACAATCCTCCAGAACCCGGAACAACAGGTACCCCTGCTTTGATCATGGTTTCTTTCGCGGTTATTTTATCTCCCATCGACCTGATTTGATCAGGGGTTGGGCCTATAAATTTCACTCCAGATTCATTACAAATTTCAGCAAAACGAGCATTTTCAGCTAAAAATCCATATCCAGGATGCACGGCATCCGCATTGGTAATTTCCATTGCTGCCATGAGGTGAGGAATATTCAAATATGAATCTGTACTAGCTGGCTTACCTATACATACTGCTTCGTCAGCAAAGCGTACATGAAGACTATCCTTGTCGGCAGTAGAATAAACAGCCACTGTTTTAATTCCCATTTCCCGACAGGTCCTGATGACCCTAAGTGCGATTTCGCCTCTGTTGGCAATCAGAATTTTATTGAAACTGAGCTTCGAATCTTTTGTCATGCAATTCTATTAAATTAAAAATGAACCTGAAAATAACGTTATGTGTTAGGCAGGTTCTACAAGGAATAGTGGTTGGTCGTATTCAACAGGCGTTGAATCTTCTACAAGCACCTTCACTATTCTTCCAGAAATTTCACTCTCGATTTCGTTAAATAACTTCATGGCTTCAATGATACAGACAGGAGTACCTGATCTAACCTCATCACCCTCGTCCACAAGGTTCGGGTTACCCGGAGCAGCTTTTCTATAAAAAGTACCAATCATAGGACTTTTGATGGTCAATAAATTATCCGTTGATTTTGCTTCAGGAGCGGCTGCCGCTGACGCAGGAGCAAAAGCTTGTTGAGCAGCAGGAGTCATTATCGCAGGCTGTGCAAGTTGAACAGGCGCTGCGGTTACGTATTTGTCTTCCTTTTGCTTAATGGTAATCTTGAATTCCTTTTCTTCAATGGTCAATTCACTTATATTCGACTTGTTTACCATTTTAACGAGGTCCTGAATGTGCTTTAAATCCATCCTTAAATATTATTTAGTGGTTTTAATGGAGGGTAAAGGTGGGGGAAAATTGGGTTTCAGCCAAATTAAATTTGGGGCTTTTTTAAAGAAAATGCCCCAAAATCGGTTGAAATTGGGGCATTTTTGCTCAAAAATCGAGTAAAATAGCTAAAAAATCATTCTTTCACTCTTTCTATGTATTCACCTGTTTTTGTATTTACTTTAATCAGATCACCCTCATTTACAAACAAAGGGACCATCACCGTTGCGCCAGTTTCTACTGTAGCAGCCTTAAGGGTTCTTGTTGCGGTATCACCTCGAAGTCCCGGCTCAGAATAAGTAACCCTTGAAACTACCTTATCGGGCAACTCTACGCTCATTGGAAGTTCTGTCTCCGTATTAATCAATACAGAAACTTCCTGTCCATCTGTTAGAAAATTAGGCGCATCCACCATGGTTTCAAGTACTGAGATCTGTTCGAAAGTTTCACTATCCATGAAGCTATAGCCCGTTTCATCCTTATATAAAAACTGATACGACTTACGCTCAACCCTTACCGGATGGATGTTATCACCACTATTCCATGTCTTTTCGATGCTTCGTGAATTATCAAGGCCTTTAAGTTTCGCCCACACTTTGGCTGCAGCCCTAGCAGTCTTATTTTCACCAAATTCGATCACTGTATAAAGACTGCCATCCAATTTAAGGATCATGCCTCTAGAGATGTCTGAAGTATTTGCCATGTTATTGATTAAGGCAGTAAAGGTAAACGAAATTAAAAACGAGAACAAACCATCTTTTGAAAAATGCTTAGAAAATGGACAATAGTGGGAAATAATTCATCCAACAATCAACCCAAAACACATTTACGCAGTACCTTTGCGCCGCAAACAATATTTTATATATCTATAAATCTTAAACATGAAAGTTACCGTTGTAGGAGCTGGAGCCGTTGGTGCTACCACAGCTGATAATATTGCCCGTGCAGGAGTATGTACTGAGTTGGTACTCCTAGATATCAAAGAAGGACTTGCAGAAGGCAAGGCACAAGACATGCAACAAACAGCTGCATTATTAGGCTTTGATACTATAATAACTGGATCTACAAACGATTATTCTAAAACCGCACATAGTGACGTTGTAATTATTACATCAGGAATACCCCGCAAACCTGGTATGACCAGGGAAGATCTTATTGGAACCAATGCGGGTATCGTAAAAACAGTTTGTGAAAACATCCTTGCACACTCTCCCAATACAATCATCATTGTCATCAGTAATCCAATGGATACCATGACATACTTAGCGCTTAAATCAACTGGATTGCCTAAGAATAGAATCATTGGCATGGGTGGCACATTAGATAGCAGTCGATTTAAATATCAACTTTCACAACACCTACAGTGCAGCGCAAGTGATTTGAATGCAATTGTAATTGGAGGTCATGGAGACACTACCATGATTCCACTGATTAGTAAAGCAACATGGAATAGTATTCCTGTAACACAATTCCTTTCTATCGAACAACAAGAAAAAATTGTTGCCGATACGATGGTGGGCGGAGCAACACTTACTAAGCTCATTGGAACATCTGCTTGGTATGCACCAGGAGCAGCCGGTGCTGCATTAGTAAGTAGCATATTAAGAGATGAGAAAAAATTATTTACATGTTGTATAGCATTAGATGGTGAATATGGACAAAAAGATATTTGTCTTGGTGTTCCAGTAACCATTGGGAAAAACGGATGGGAAAAAATTCTTCCACTCGAACTATCTGCCACGGAACAAGAAGCCTTTGAAAAAAGTGCAGCAGCAGTGCGCTCCATGAATGAAGTATTAGGGTAAACATACGCTGGAGAATTAAACAATCCTACACAAAAAAATGGTGAAGTACACAGTACTTCACCATTTTTATATCTAGAAACTAACATGAAAATCAGAAAAGACCACCGGTCTCCATAAATTAAAAATTCTTGCTCTAATTCATGGCAACTAGTTTATATTTAAAATCAATTTTGTAATACAGCATAGATATGATTGAAACAAAATATAATAAAAAAATACTGTTGACAATACTCATTGCAGCATTAGGCTATTTTGTGGACATCTATGAATTGCTTCTGTTTTCAATTGTAAGAAAACCAAGTCTTATAGGGCTTGGAGTTGCAGATGAAAAAATCGCAATACTTGTAGCAAGCACCAAAGTGATCAATTGGCAGATGACAGGATT
>CAMCBE010000113.1 GCA_945872805.1 Chitinophaga pinensis
AATGGACTACGAGATACCATCACAGGCTGGCCTGGTGGCAAGCCAATGGAAGATGTGCCAAGACATCCAGAGCGACGATACCCGGCATCAAAAAGAGTAATCATCTTCTCCCCTCACCCAGATGATGATATAATCTCTATGGGGGGAACGTTCATACGATTAGTACAACAAGGCCATGATGTGCATGTAGGCTATCAAACCTCAGGCAATATTGCAGTGAGTGATGAGTTTGTGATGAGGCAGATAGATTTTGCAGTTGAGTTTGACAGTTATTTTGAAATTGATAAAAGTGTTGCTGGTACAATTTGGAAAGATGCATTGGAATTCATCAAACTAAAACAACCGAATCAAAAAGATACGCCAGAAATCAGAAACATAAAAGGCATGATTCGCAGAACAGAAGCGCGTGCAACATGTCGCTACGTTGGTGTGAAAGACGAGAACATGCATTTCATGAATCTTCCTTTTTATGAAACTGGACTCATTGAGAAAAATCCTCCAACTGATGTAGATGTAAAAATTCACATGGATTTAATTCGCAAGGTGAAGCCCCATCAAATTTTTGCGGCGGGTGATTTTGCTGACCCACATGGAACACATAAAGTATGCTTTGATGTTATGTATGAAGCGTTGAGACGACTCAAAGCTGAAAACGATGATTCTATTGCAGATTGCACGTTATGGCTATATCGTGGTGCCTGGGCGGAGTGGGATATGTGGGATATTGACATGGCGATTCCGATGAGTCCGGATCAAGTATTGCAAAAACGAAATGGCATATTCATACATCAGTCACAAAAAGACGGCGTAGTATTTCAAGGGTCTGACAGTCGAGAGTTCTGGCAGCGTGCCGAAGACCGCAATGCGGGTACAGCTAAGTTATTTGATGATTTGGGTCTGCCTCAGTATGCGGCGCTAGAGGCCTTTATGAAGTTTCATTATTAGACGAGAGGCAAGAGAATTTCAATTTTTTGCATATATTTGCTCCCCCTGGCCCTGTAGCTCAATTGAATAGAGCATTTGACTACGGATCAAAAGGTTTCAGGTTTGAATCCTGACAGGGTCACTTCAAAATCAACCACTTATGAGTTTATTCTTGTAAGTGGTTTTTTTATTTGCATACATTTAATAAGTATACAGACAAGAATCGGATAACATTGGACGAATTCTGCCCAAGGGAATAGCACTATAATCTGACTATTTATCCTTGAAAGAAAATAGCTGCAGAGAACTCTAGTAATGCTATTTTAGTTGATATTTACATCGTTACATAATTGACTGATAAGATCTATCCCATGACAATATGAAAGAAGTTACTTTAAAGTACCCACGATTTTAAAAACACAAAACAAATAAAATATGAAAACCGATAACCAATTTTTTAAACCTGTTATTATAATAACATCTTTACTTGTTTGTGTTTTCGTGGGTTTCAATAATCAGAATAGAGCAATTTTTACAAATAAAGAGGTAATGGAGTATGTTCCTAAAGGTCCGGCAAAATGTTTTCGCCAAATTTGTTTTGATATCAATGAAAAGAAAGAATATCCCGATTCCACTTTTAATACCTTTTTTTCGGAACATAACCCTGTTAAATATGCAGAATTTTGTGAAAAAATCAACCTTGATGCAGTGTTACTTTTGAGTGTTACACAATCTGGTTATGCAACCTACAGACAAACAAAAATCAATACCGTATATCCCGGAATGAAGGGTGATTTCTTTGGTGAAACACTTAAAGAATTACACAAACGTAGTATTTCCGGATTTGGTTATGTTGGTATTGGTTGGATATTGAAGTATGCTAAAGAACACCCTGAATATACAGATGGGAATAAAACGAATCCACTTATTTGTCTTAATTCACCTTATCGCAACGAAGTAATGGAGTCATCGCGCGAAATTCTTAGCAATTACCCTGTTGACGGACTTCGTTTCGACATATTAGATCAGCCAGCAGAGTGCAGATGCGATGGATGTAAAAAGTTATACTATGAAATGTTTGCCGGTACAATGCCCAATAAATGGATTGACTGGAAACACCGACAGAAATTTCGCCTGGAAAGTATCAGTCGTATTGTGAAAGACTTATATAACGTCTGTAAGGCAATTAAGCCGAGTGTGCCCATATGGCAAAATTGGTTTAATGGAGAGCAATATGCTGACATCAGCGATCTAAGGTATGTCGATATGGCTTACCTGGAATTTGCTGATCCATTTCGTGAATTATTCTTAAATGGTGTATTTAATAAAGAAGGCATTATTACAGGTAAAGTAATTGAAAATATAAACACGCGTTGGAAATGCCTTGTACTTGGCGGTAAGTGCTATTCATATTTTGCGTCAGTAGGGAAAACGGGGTTGCCTGATTTGGATACTTCCTTTGACCGGGACGTCCCAAGCAATTGGTTCGAAAAAAGTCTGACTCCATTTTATACTCAGGTTCGCGAGGTGGAGCCATATCTTGAAAACACGAATCCTATCACAAATATTGCCATTGTGTACAATGAAAAAACTCGGTTTCATTACGACCAATACAGTCGGGAAGATTACATGAAAGTACTTCGCGACATCACCGAACCTCTTTTGAGTTCGGGTAATCCTGTACGTTTTATCTCAAACATTAATATTGCAACAACTCCCCTGGAAGGCTATAAAGCATTACTATTGCCTGAGTCTTCCGGTTTTACAGAGGATCAACTCGCAGTTATAAAAAATTATGCCGAACAAGGTGGTATAGTCGTATTAATAGGGGATGCACTTTCATATACAGCCGAAGGTAGTCCGCTGGACGACTTTTCAGGAAGCGAAATGATGGGAGTTTCTAGAAAAGAGAAATCACAAGAATTGAAAAAAACAGGAAACATTGAATCCTACAGCAAAAACCAGGCTAATCCACGCGAGATCATTAGAGATGGAAAAATGCCGGCTAAAGTTTACACGATTGATAAACAATGTACCCAGATTACTGTAAGAACCGGACAAACGCTCAGTTTTATAAAAAAATCAAAAGAACAGATAAAACCACTCGTTCATGTTAATCAATACGGTAAAGGCTTTGTGTACTATATCACTTCTGCAGAAATGCCGGAAGTTACGGCTGCTGTACTGAATCATGCGAAGGTTCTCTCCCCAATAAAAAATGACAATCTCTCCGGATTAGCAGTTTTAACAAAGAAAAATGATAAGGATGAATGGATGTTACATTTATTGGGGAAAGGGAAATATTCATTGATAATTGATAAAGAATACTGCCCCGCAACTAACATATCATCTACCTATCTCGTTGACATAAAAAATATTAAGATAAAAGATAATAAAAATAGAATCATGATTGACGTGGACAACGAGAATGATTATGATGTAATCATACTAAATTAAGTACCAAAGAAAATAATCTTTTACTATTTTATATGGTATTTATTAACGGATGAAACATCTATCAACCTTTTCCGGGCATACACATTAACCATACTCATAGGTAGATTTTGGTAAACCAAACGATGATCGACCAATAATAGATAACATAAAAGAAGCAGAGAAATTAATAGATATCAGCTTTCTAGACCACATGATCGTTTCTCCTTATGGGGGAAGCTATTACAGCTTTGCTGATGAAGGGTTTTTATAAACATATTTGATTCATTTACAAAGACGAGAGTTCAAACTGAGGTTCAAACTTACTTATTCTTAGCATGCATGAACTAGATAAAAATAAAGTGATATAAATGTTTGAAGGAACTAGATATTTTAGAAAATTAATTACACCCATCTCCAAAAATTCCTTAGAGAAATATACCTAATACTATTACTAATATGTGCTATATAAAACAATAATCCCACCCTCTATATAATGTAGAGGGTGGGTTATAACATTTTAAATTATTTAATGTGTCGTAAACTGTGTCATGATTTTTCACTTTTTACCTAAAATACGAACCTTTAATGCTGAACCTTTACAACGGTTAACACCTTTGGGCCAAGATAATATTTATCGATCACCTGATTTGACGACATATAATGGAAAATACATTAAACAAAAATGACTTGTAGTTTATTACTGTTTACAAAATCTTACAAATAGAATTAACTTCATTATCCAATCTCAAGACTCAGTAATTCGTGGCATAAAAAGAATCTAAATATATCCATGCATACATTAAAACCCTGTATTTTTCTTTTTGCTTTCCTATCCCTCTCCATGTTTTCATTGGGTCAAGATCGTTATAAAATAAAGACTGGCGACCAAAACGGTATTAATAAATGGTACATGGGCAGACAAATTGCTCAAGTAATGAGTCATTACGGAATAGATTGGCTTGAAAGGGAAGAAAGAGATATGCAAGAAAATACAGCTCTATTATTAAAAAATTTAGCCGTAAAAGAAGGTATGGTTATTGCTGATATAGGAGCTGGTAGTGGCTACTATAGTGCTTTACTTACAAAATTGGTGGGAACTGGAAAGGTTTTTGCGTTAGACGTTGAGCCAGAAATGATTGCCTACTTAAACAAAAGAATCAAGAAGGAAAAATTGTCTCATATATTACCTGTATTGAGTTCAGAACAAAAAGTGTCTTTACCAGATAGTACTATTGACATGATGTTGTTAGTAGACGTATACCACGAATTTTCTTATCCTTATGAAATGGCTGTATCTATGCGAGCTGCATTAAAACCTGGGGGCAAATTAGTGCTTGTAGAATTTAGGTCTGAAGATCTAACTGTACCAATTAAAACCATTCATAAAATGAGTGAAGCGCAGGCCATTAAAGAATTTAAAGCAGCAGGCTTTATATTTGATAAAAATATAGATAATCTTCCATGGCAGCACTGCATGGTTTTTACAAAGTAGGAATTTAACAAATATAATAAAATGGTAAATAAATTATTGAAAACGGCATTGGGGAGATTAAGAATTGTAGCATTTTTAGAGGGGTGTTCGTTTTTACTTTTAGGGCTTACGATGATTTTAAAATACAAATTTTCTTTACCACAGCCCAATTACATTGTTGGTTTGGCTCATGGAATTCTTTTTGTTCTTTATATCGTGTTACTTCTTCAAGTTTCATTTTTACATCGCTGGAACATATTCAAAACGTTTATGGCTTTTATAGCTGGATGATCAGGCATTTTTTCAGCCATTTGCTTGAAATAACCCGCTATTGGAAAATCCATAATTTCGATTTTTAAAGTGTTGTTTAGAAATAGATTAACGAGAATAATCCCTTTTTATTGCACAAATTTGTCATTTTTTAGCTGTAATCCTCAGAAAATCATTGGTTTACATGGCTATTCGGCTATATCCGTTACTTGAACACTTTTTGATTGACGAACTATCAAGCTAGTGAGACTAAAATACAATTAATCCCTGCAGCTGATAAAAAATTGAACCGAATAAATAATTTAACTCATTTATTCATCACCTTATTTAAAATAAATACCGCAAATTTCAAAGTTCATTTCTACCCCTCCACAATAAAAATGATACAGTAAAGAATAAATACAATAGTATAAAAACAAATAATTTACCTAGCAAAGACCTCTTGAGAAGGCCTTTTTAAATGCTATTTTTGTTTGATATATAGCCAGCTAATCACGAACAATGCTTTTTAATTCGTTAGAATTTTTATTATTTTTTGTAGTAGTCACAACACTTTACTATTTAATACCACATCGGTATAGGTGGATGCTGCTCCTATCGGCTAGCTGTCTTTTTTACATGTATTTCAAGCCAATTTATATCCTGATACTTGGCTTCACCATTGTGGTCGACTATTGGGTAGGGATTGAGATGGAAAAATGCGAGAATCAATCAAAGCGAAAAGTAATACTGATTCTAAGTTTGATAGCCAACCTTGGTGTACTGATAGAATTTAAATATGCCAATTTTATAGCAGATAACATCAATGAATTTTTGAGCTTTTCAAATAGCCATGCACAAATACCCCTATTAGAAATTGTTCTGCCCATTGGACTTTCCTTTCATACGTTTCAGGCTATGAGTTATACCATTTAAAAAACAAACACAATTAACTGAAATTCAATTAATTAAATCTATAACAATTGTATTAACGAAATATTACATGTGTTCCGTATCAATAAAAAATCAATTCCCGCTATTGGATGGAGAGACTAATTCAATGCAGTTAAATAGCCAATCAAGTTGGCTAGATCTATATTCGTTAAGCCCATGGATGAAGCTGAAGGCATCAATGTTTTAGACTGTTTTTCGCGCTTAGTGATATTCTCTTTTCGTATTGAATGTTTTATACCAGAAATATCTTTTAATACAACCGTTTTATCATCTGCTAAAATGAAGCCATAAAAAGTATCTCCATCTTTTGTATTAATTATCCAAGGCTCATAACCAAAGACAATTGAAGCATTAGGATTAATTATGGAATTAAGTAGCGAGGTCTTATCGTATTTCTTATTAATAAGAGTTAAGTCTGGGCCAATATCTTTTCCGTTAGCCCCTATTCTATGGCAAGAAGCGCAGTTCTGAGTAAATATATTTTTTCCCTTTTT
>CAMCBE010000114.1 GCA_945872805.1 Chitinophaga pinensis
AATCAAATGGATCATGATTTAGAAGTGTGGAAAGTATCACATGAATTGGTTATTAAAGTATATAAACTAGCAGAAAAGTTTCCTCGAATTGAACAATATGGATTGCTAAGCCAGGTTAAACGAAGTGCATCAAGTATACCTTCTAATATAATCGAAGGACAAGCACGTCAGTACAAAAAAGAGTATGTTCAATTTTTATACATCGCTAAAGGTTCTCTGCAAGAAACTAATTATCATTTATTTCTTGCTAAGGATTTAGGATACATAAATCAACTTGAATATGATTTATTACATCAACATTGTTTAAGAATAAAATTTATGTTGATTAGACTAATACAGTCTATTCAGCGATGAGCGCTCAGCGTTAAGCGTCAAGCGCCCAGCGTTCAGCGCTAAGCGTTAAGCGTCCAGCGCCAAGCGTTTAATAAAAAAACACCTCATCCACAAACACCCAAGCTTTCTGGCCTTTCTCAGGATGCCAGCTGGGTAGTTTAGCGAGTTGATGTACTTCTAGTTCAATGTAGTTGTATGTTCCGGGTTCAATGGAAACGATATAAGGGATGGAGGCATTTGGTCTTCTTGCACTTGGCACCTCTGGTGAAGCGGTTCCAATTTGCTTTAAGTGCTTAGGGTCAGGACCTCCTTTGATGACTATTTTTCTGGGTGGAAAGGGATTGCCTCCAGAAGAGCTTGAGCCTGTCATATCTGCGGTGCTTATGACAACTTTATTAATGGGTGTATTTTTTTTGAAATAGAAACCCGCCTTGAGTGGATTGTTGACGAATCCAAGCCAACTGGTATAGAGCTGATCTCCCGTCTGACTCAATCCCTTTTTTAAATCGATGAGAATCTTAATACCAAGTGGGCCACCTCTTGACGGTTCAGTTAAGAGCTTTGCAGAATCTACAGAAATTCCTTTGCGATAGAAACTTATATCAGTTACCTCGCTGCTTATCCAACCCGGTGCAGTGGTTATGGCTTTTATTCGCAATAAATTCGTTGCTGGAATTGGGTTAGTAAAGACCTGTCCAGTGAGTGAATCGGGGGTTGTACCATCGGTAGTATACCTGATTTTAGCATTGGGCATTGGGTTTTTTAATACAATGTATTCCTCATTGTCTAAAATCATTTTGTCTTTATCTGCCGGCAATGGAACAGATAGTTGCAGTACTTCTGTTTTATTTGGTATATAACCAAGCTCCCAATGAATCGGTTTTGATTTGCTTTTTAGTGTGGTTAAATCAGCTTCGCTAATTTTTGAATTCCAGATGTATATGCTTTTCAGTGCAGGCATTTTTAGTAACGAACTAAGATCATCTGCTTTTATTGAGGTGCTCGCAACAGAGAGCTGCTCTAATTTTTTTAGTTCCGCTAATTCTGTTAGTCCCTTTCCTGTAATGGAGGTAGCGTTGAGGTTTAATTTTTCGAGGTTAGTAAACGAAGAGATGATAGGAAAAATTTGATCATCAGCCGGCATGCCCGACAAGCTTAATTCTACAATTTGATCGCCAATGCTTTTGCATTCTTTCAACAGCTCCAGCGTGAATTTTTCTTGGAGGAAAAATGTTACCGAAAGAGCTGGACTATTAGCAGATAGTTGTCTAATGGTTCTAAATGGGGAATTTAATTTTTTAATGCTTGATGCAGAGGCCGCTTCAAACGCATATACTTTTTCTTCTTTTAGAGTAGGATCAGTCTCAATGATTTTAGCGATGATTTTTTTCAGTGTATCTGTCTCTGCTAATGCATGATACGTTTTTTTCGCATTGGCTCCCGCCCTGATCCATTCAGCAAACAAATGCATTTCAGCAGAAGACAATTGTGTTTTGCCTTTTGGGGGCATGTGGTTTTTGTCATCGAGGTCTAACAACATGCGTTGTATCATCAAGCTTTTTTCTGGATCTCCTGAAACCCACATAGCGCCATTCTTACCGCCTTTGATCATGGAGGCGATGTCTTTCATGTTCAGTCCACCTTTCATTTTTTGATCATTATGGCAGTAAGCACATTTTGCCATGAGAACAGGTTGAACAGCGCCAGCAAATACGGTTGTTTTTTCAGTGAATGTTGGAATGACTACACCACTTTCTTTTTTCTCCTTGAACGCAAAAAAACCTTCACCATGCGTAAGTGTTCCTCCATAATGACTTCCAGTGATCGTAAGCATCAAGGTAGCGAGTAGGGAAGTGTTCCAAAATGCTAAACGGGATACAAATGCTTTGCGTAAATAGATGAGCGCATGACTAACGAAAGCAATAGCCACACCAAGCCATTTATGAAATTGAAGTGCTGCTGGCTCATAACCACCACCGGCTGCCAATAAAAACCCTGCTAGTGCCGTTAGCGTAGCAATAATCGCTATATAATGAAGCACTAATTCAAAAAGTGAATTGAGGTCGGTATGTTCTTTTCTTCTTTGAACATAGAAGGAAAAAGGAATCAATAAGATAATAAGTGAAATGGGTAGGTGTAATATCAGGGGATGGAATCTACCAGCAAACATCACATAAGGAGGTAGTACACTAACATCCACAAAACAGAACACAATTAAAAAAACCTGCAACACAATGATCAGGTTCGAGAGCACCGAAAGATGTCTTGACATAATTATGGTTTAAAATGCTTGGCTGAACGCTTGGCGCTGACCGCTGAATTTTCGCTTGACGCTGACCGCTTAACGCTCTCAAGAGTTTGATACACGCTGATACTTTAAACACCAGCGTCCAGCGCCAAGCGTCAAGCGCTAATAAAAAAACACCTCATCCAAAAACACCCAACCCTTCTGCCCTTTTCCATTATGCCATTTGGGGAGTTTGGTGATATTGTCTGCCTCAATTTCGATATATCGATAGTTGCCCTTTGTAATAGAAACCGCAAGTGGAAGATTGATATTCACTTCGGGGTCTTTTTTAGGGATGCCAATGTTTAGTGTGCCAATAACTTTTGCATTAGCAGGTGAATCGCCACCTTTAATGATTATTCTTTCAGGAGGCAATGCAAAGGCACCGGAATTTTGCATCACGCTAAGTATGATTTGACTGATCGGCTTTCCTTGATTGAAATAAAATCCGGCTTTGAATGGATTATCTTGATATCCGAGTAAATTCATGAAAAGGTTTTCTGGAAAACCTTTCTTGCCGTCATTTAATGAGCGTGCACCTTTTGCTTTATACCTATCACTTGGGGGGGTAATCAATCTTGCAGAATCGAAATGCAATCCCTTTTCAAAAAATGTATTATTCGAGGAATTACTATTTGCCCAACCTTCACTGGTTGCAATGGCAATAATATGTACCATGCCGCTTAAGCTTAGTGGTTCAGTATATAGTTTACCATTGACTGAATCAGGTTCTGTTCCATCGAGGGTATAGCGTATTTGAACACCAGGGAGTGGATGTTTTAAAACAATATTATCTCCTTTGTCAAGAATGATTTTTTCAACATCAACAGGGAAGGGAGGAGTTAGCTTGAGTCGTTCAGCAGCATCTGGAACATAACCTAAGTCCCAAACAATCGCTGGATATTTTTTCTTCAATTCAGCGGCATCACCGATTGTTACTTTCGAATTCCAAAGGAATACTTTTTTTAAGGAAGGAATTTTGGTGAGAGCTTCCATGGTTGATTTGTCCACTTGTGTTGCGGCTAACGAAATTTGTTCTAAGTGTTTGTTCGCGTTTAATTCTCCTAATGTTTTTCCGGTAATGGCTGTGCCATTCAAATTTATTCGCTCAATGTTTTCAAAACTTGTCAATGCAGAAATTACATTATCATCAGCTGGCATATTGGAAAGGTTTACCTCTACAATTTGAGTTTTTATGCTGCTGATTTCTTTTAACATGTTCGCATCGTATTTTTCTTTCAAATAAAATTTAACCACCAACGCGGGAGAATTCGCTGCAACAGGAAGAATTCTTCTGAAGGGGGTATTTAATTCTTGAATTTTTGAATTCGATGCAGAGGCAAAGGCATACACTTTTTCTTCTTTTAAAACAGGTCTAGTCTCAATGATTTTAGTGATGATTTTTCTAAGTGTATCTGTTTGGGCTAGGGAGTGGTAGGTGGTTTTTGCATTAGCACCTGCTCTAATCCATTCAGCAAACAAATGCATTTCTGCAGACGACAATTGTGTTTTGCCTTTTGGGGGCATGTGGTTTTTGTCATCGAGGTCTAACAACATGCGTTGTACCATCATACTTTTTTCTGGATCACCAGAAACCCACATGGCGCCATTCTTGCCGCCTTTGATCATGGAAGCAATGTCTTTCATATTCAATCCACCTTTCATTTTTTGATCATTGTGGCAGTAGGCACATTTTGCCATAAGAACAGGTTGAACAGCGCCAGCAAATACGGTTGTTTTTTTCGTGAATGTTGGGATGACTACGCCACTTTCTTTTTTATCGTTGAACGCAAAAAATCCTTCACCATGTGTAAGTGTTCCACCATAATGACTACCAGCGATGGTTACGATTAAAGCACAAGCGAGTGCAGTATTCCAAACCATAAAGCGCGATGCAAGTGCTTTTCGTAAATAGATGAGTGCGTGACTAACGAATGCAATAGTCACACCAAGCCATTTATGAAAACGAAGTGCTTCAGCATCATAACCGCCACCTGCTGCGAGCAAGAAGCCTGCAAGGGCGGTTAGGGTAGCGATGAGGGCTACATAATGAAGCGTAAGCTCAAACAATGCATTGATATCAACTTGTTCATTTCTTTTTTGAACATATAAAGAAAATGGAATCAATAGAATAATGAGCGTGATGGGTAAGTGCAATACCACCGGATGCAATTTGCCTATAAATAAAATCGAATGCGGCAGTACACTAACATCCACAAAACAGAAAACAACTAAGAAAACCTGTAGCACTATGATTAGGTTCGAGAGCACCGAAAGATGTCTTGACATAAATATAATTTCTTGAAAAAAAACTAGGCGATGATTCCATTGACAACCTGACCTGCTACATCCGTAAGTCTGTATCGCCGTCCAAGATGCTTATATGTTAATTGTTCATGATTGATTCCCATGAGGTGTAAAACGGTTGCATGAAAATCATGAACACTTACAGGATCTCTTGTAATGTTGTATCCAAATTCATCCGTTTCGCCATATACTGTACCTGGTTTGATTCCGCCACCTGCCATCCAAATACTAAAACATTTTGGATGGTGATCTCTACCATAATTGTCTTTATCAATTTTACCTTGGCAATAGTTTGTTCTACCAAATTCTCCACCCCAGATTACCAATGTTTCATCCAATAATCCACGTTGCTTAAGATCTTTCACCAACGCGGCTGATGCACGATCCACATCTTCTGCTTGCATTGTCATATCATTCGCTAGGTTACCATGGGTATCCCATCCTTGATGATATAATTGAACAAAACGAACGCCAGATTCAGATAGCTTTCTCGCCAATAAACAATTCGCAGCATAGGTGCCTGGAACAAGGCAATCTGGTCCGTACATTTTGATTGTATTATCAGACTCTTTGCTTAAGTCTGTTAATTCAGGAACGGCACTCTGCATGCGATATGACATTTCATATTGCTTGATGCGGGTATTGATTTCAGGATCTCCAAAATTTTCAAATGCTTCTGAGTTGAATTTAGCTAGCTCATCGAGCATATCCCTACGGCTTTTTTTATCCTGACCTTCTGGATTGTTGAGGTATAAAACAGGATTCTCTCCGCTACTAAATACTACCCCTTGGTGTACACTATCTAGAAATCCATTTGACCATAACTTCGAATACACACCTTGTCCATTTCCTCTACCTCTTGAAAGCAAAACAGTGTACGCGGGTAAGTTTGCATTTTCACTGCCTAAGCCATAACTCATCCATGCACCCATACTTGGTCTATTTCCTTGTTGAGAACCTGTTTGGAAAAAGGTTAGGGCAGGGTCATGGTTGATGGCCTCTGTATTCATTGTTTTAACGATACAAATGTCATCAGCGATAGATGCCATATTGGGAAACAATGAAGATATCCACGCACCTGATTGTCCGTATTGCGAAAATCCAAATGTTGAACCAATCAATGGAAATTTATCTTGATTCGCTGTCATTCCTGTAAGACGTTGCCCCATCCGAATAGATGCTGGAAGTTCTTCTCCATGCATTTTGTTAAGGAGTGGTTTATAGTCGAATGTCTCCAACTGTGAAGGAGCCCCATTTTGAAAAAGATATATAATCCTTTTGGCTTTTGGAGCATATTGTGCTAACCCCAAAGGCAGTGATGAGGCATCGTTAGCACCAAATAATTGGTCTTTAAAAAGCAATGAGCCCAATGCGGCACTACCAAAACCCAAACCAGCTTTTGTAAGAAAATGCCTTCTGGTTACATTGAGTCTAAATTGTTTTTCTTGATTTTCCATCACGATTTATTTTATAGTTGTTTCGTCAATATTAAATAGCATCTGGTTCATCTGCATCAATGCAGCGGTTGACGCAATATCCTTAGTTTGTATGTGTTCAAGTTCCCCTTCGTTCAAAAATTTTTT
>CAMCBE010000115.1 GCA_945872805.1 Chitinophaga pinensis
AAACAGGAAGAAAAATAATCCCAATGATGAGTAAAATATACATTGCTTTTGGACTTTTTTCTAACTTTTCATCAGAAGTTGTTTTGGGTAATTTAGCATAAGCAAAAATTATAGCAGCTATGATAAATAAACCAGCAAGAAAAAAGTAAAGCGTTTGTATGTTTTCAATACGGGCTTGTTTGCCACTAGAGAGACTGCCAAATAACAGAAAACTAACCAACAATGGGCCAAGTAATGAACCAAAGGAATTTAAACTCCCTCCCATATTTAGTCGATGAGCTCCAGTTTCTGGAGTTCCAAGAGCAATAGCAAATGGCTGAGCAGCTGTTTGCTGTAACGAAAAGCCTAAGGCAATAATAAAAAAGGAAATCATCACAAGTCCAAATGTAGCTTTACCTGAACCACTAATAAAAGCAAGTGCTAAGGCACCGACTACCGAAATCAATAGGCCATAAATAATGCCTTTTTTGTATCCGATTTTATTTAGTACGTCTGTTCCCGAAATAGTAGAAATAACAAATAAAATCAATGAACCGTAAAAATATGCACTGTAAAAGGCAGATCCTACTAACTGTGATTGTATTTGATCAAGCTTAAAAAAATCCTTACAAAAGGGTATAAAAATGCTGTTTGAGGCAGCAACAAAACCCCAAAAGAAGAATACTGTAATTAAAACACCAAATTGTGACCATTTTGTTTGCTGGCTCATAGACTAGTTTTTATTATTAACATTGAAAGTAAAAAGATTTATTTATATCTAAAATATTTTGTTCTTTACCAAAGAACAATAATAATTCTTAAATTCAACACGAGTTAAATTTTTTTCATGGAAATCTTACATGTAGCGGCAGAATGTTACCCTGTTGCTAAAGCGGGTGGTTTAGGTGATGTTGTTGGGGCTTTGCCTCGTTTTCAAGCAGAATTAGGGCATAATGCCAAAGTGGTCATGCCCATGTATCGTACTGAATACCTGTATTCACATCATTGGGAAGTAGTTCATAAAGGAGGTGCAAATCTTGGCCATCGATGGTTTGATTATACTGTTATCAAAGAATCAACTTCTGCCCAAGGATTTGATCTCTATCTATTAGATATTCATGGCTTGCTAGACCGTGAAAAGATTTACGGATATGAAGATGATGTTGAGCGGTTTTGTGCTTTTCAGATTGCTGTACTGAGCTGGATTAATGCCTGGGATACCTTGCCTCACGTTATTCATGTTCATGACCATCATACTGCATTGATTCCATTTATGATGAAACATTGTTTTGGATTCAAACGACTTGAAGGTGTACCCAGCGTTCTAACGATTCATAATGCCCAATATCAAGGGTCATTTAGTTGGGATAAAACTATGTATATCCCTCATTGGGATAGTTGGAAGAGGGGACTTCTTGAATGGAATGGATCAATAAACCCCCTTGCTGCAGGTATTCGCTGTGCCTGGAACGTTACAACAGTGAGTAATACCTATTTGAATGAGATGAAGATCAGCAGCAATGGGCTTGAATCACTATTTGAATATGAAAAAGGTAAATGCTCTGGAATAATCAATGGCATTGATTACCAAGTATGGGATAGTTCACATGACACATATATTACTAATCACTTTACTGCATCTGATGTAGAAGTAGGAAAAGAAAAAAATAAAGCGCTGCTTTGCGAACGCTTTAATTTAGATCCCCAAAAACCATTATTCGTTTTCATTGGCCGTTTAGTAGGTGAAAAGGCCGCTGATCTTCTCCCACAAGTTATTAACGACAGCTTTCGCTATTTAGGACGAAAAATGAATTTTCTTATCCTAGGCAGCGGTGAAAGGAATGTAGAAGAGAAGTTAGTTCATTTGAAATCCATAAGCATGAAAGACTATGAAGTATATATTGGATATAATGAATCATTAAGTCACTTAATGTATGCAGGTGCAGATTTTTTGTTAATGCCATCCCGTGTTGAACCATGTGGTTTGAATCAAATGTATGCAATGCGATATGGGACAATCCCGTTGGTTAGAAATACTGGGGGACTTGTAGACACCGTAATAGATGTTGACAATCAAGATGGATACGGAATTACGTTTAATGACGCTACCGTGGGGGATATAACCCACGCAATTTATCGTGCGTTGGAATTATATACTCAAATTGAAGTTTTCCGTAGTTTACAAAAAAAGACCATGAAATTGGATTTCAGTTGGAACCAAAGTGCTCAACAATATGTTGATCTATATCATAATATGTAGTAAATTAGACCCAACATTATACTCATGAATAAAAATGTTATTGCAGTGATATTAGGCGGTGGTGCTGGTTCTCGTTTGGCTCCCCTCACTTCAACACGAAGTAAACCAGCAGTACCTATAGCAGGTAAATATAGATTGGTTGATATCCCTATTTCAAATTGCTTAAATTCTAATATTGGTAGAATTTACGTATTAACACAATTCAATTCAGCATCACTCAATAAGCACATTAAAAACACATATCATTTTAGTGCATTCAGTGCTGCGTTCGTTGATATTATTGCGGCAGAACAAACTCCTGATAACCCAGCATGGTTTCAAGGCACTGCTGATGCTGTAAGGCAATCATTGAGGCATATGTCACAACAAGATTTTGAATATGTACTGATTTTATCCGGAGATCAGTTATATCAAATGGACTTTGATGAAATGATCAATAATCATGTTAATAGTAAAGCAGATATTTCTATTGCCACAATTCCAGTTGGACCTCAAGAAGCAACTGAATTTGGCATCTTGAAAAAATCGGAAGGGAATGTGATTACGTCCTTTATTGAAAAACCCAAAAAAGAAGTACTTAAGGAATGGGAAAGTGATACGGGTGATGCAATGAATGTGCTCAGCAGAAAGTACCTAGCAAGTATGGGCATTTATATTTTCGGACGGAAAGTCTTGTATGATTTACTGCAAGAAGCAGCAAAAGATGCTACTGATTTTGGAAAAGAAATAATCCCATTTTCAATTAGTAAATACCAAGTGGTAAGTTTTCAATACGATGGATATTGGACTGATATTGGAAATATAAGCTCCTTCTTTGAGGCTAATTTGGCATTAACACAAGACATGCCGGAGTTTAATTTATTTGATAATACAAAAGCTGTTTATACAAGGGCCAGAATGTTACCCCCTGCAAAAATTAGTGGTTCTACCCTTGAAAAAACCATTATTGCCGAAGGGTGCATAATTAACGCATCTAGAATTGAGAATTCAGTTATTGGTATCCGAACACGCATAGGTTACGGAACAAATGTTGTAAGTTCCTATATCATGGGTACAGATTTTTATGAAACCCTAGAAGATATGAATTCATCCGTTGAAAGAGGAATACCCAAACTTGGAATTGGCGAACGGTGTTATATCAAAAATGCTATCATTGATAAAAACTGTCGGATTGGTAATGATGTACGCATAAATGGAGGAAAACATTTATCGAACTCGGATCATTCTTTGTATGCCATTAAAGATGGTATTGTAGTGGTTAAAAAAGGTGCTGTTTTACCGGATGGCTTTGTAATTTAATTCAGCTTCCCCGAGGTTTTTCAAAACCAATTTTTGTATTTACCAATTTTTGTGTATTTTTTACACAGAAATACACTTAAGAGAAATGGGGAAAATTGCAGAAAATATTAGTTCAATCAATAAACCTACTCTAAGCTTCTGGCAAATTTGGAATATGTGTTTTGGGTTTTTTGGAATACAATTCGGCTGGAGCTTGCAGATGGGTAATATGAGCGCTATTTATGAATTTTTAGGGGCTAAACCTGAAGAAATACCCGGACTTTGGTTAGCTGCACCCATGACCGGATTAATCATACAGCCTATAGTTGGCTATTTCAGTGATAGAACATGGCACCCAACCTGGGGGCGTAGACGACCTTACTTTTTACTGGGAGCAATTCTTAGTTCTATTGCATTATTCTTCATGCCCAATTCTCCCACAGTTTGGATTGCAGCCGGTACATTGTGGATTCTAGACTCCTGTATCAACATTTCAATGGAACCATTTAGAGCATTTGTAGCTGATAACCTAAATGAAAAACAACGATCATATGGGTATGCACTACAAAGTATGTTTATTGGAGGTGCTTCTTTTATTGCAGGCTTCCTTCCAACCTTATTAGTATATTGGTTTGGAGTATCTAGAAATAAAATCAATGGTGGAATTCCTGAAAATATTGTTTGGTCATTTTATATCGGAGCATTCGTTTTTCTTTTAGCTGTATTGTACACTGTATTTAAAAGCAAAGAATACCCTCCACAAGAATCAGTAGAGATTTCAACAGGTACTAATAAACATATTTTTACTGAGATTTGGACATCCATTTTGCAGATGCCTTCGCAAATGAAGCGATTGGCCATTGTGCAATTTTTAACATGGCCAGGTCTTTTTTTAATGTGGTTTTATTACAGTACAGGTGTTGCTGTAAATATCTATGGGGGAGACGCGCATGCTGCTGAAAATTCTAAAGAGGCAATTAACTTTTCTAGAGGAATTGAATTCGCCAATTCAACTTCCGCTATTTTAAATTTAATTACTTTCTTCTTCTCTTTTTCGATTCCCTTCATTGTTGGTAAAATCGGTAATAAACTGACACATACTATTTGTTTAATCATTGGCGGATTAGGTCTAATTTCTGTCAATTATATTCATGAGCCCAGTCTTCTCTTTTTATCAATGAGTATGGTTGGAATTGCATGGGCATCTATTCTATCTATGCCCTATACTATGTTAGCAGGAAGTATTCCTCCTACAAAGATGGGCATATACATGGGCATTTTTAATTTCTTTATTGTTCTCCCTGAAATAATTGCGTCATTGACATTTGGAAAGATAATGAATGATTATCTTCACAACGATCGATTGCTTGCTGTTTTAATAGGGGGATTTTTGTTAGTCACTGCAGGTATAGTTTGTGCATTTATCGTTCGCGAAGAAAAATAATATTAATAAAATCTTTTTTATGAATTTGAAATCAATTCTATTTTTTGCTGTATTATTAATTTCTTTTTATTCTCATTCGCAATCACAAGATGGTTTATCTGTATATCCAAGCAATTGGTGGGTAGGAATGAAAAACTCATCACTTCAACTCATGATTCACTCTAATCATGATGTTCCATCATCCATAAAAATAGATAGAGCAGGAATCACCATTAAAAAAGTTTTCCAACCAAAAAATAAGCACTATCTCTTTGTAGATTTAGTTATTTCTCCATTAGCAAAGCCAGGCTTCTACTCTTTCATTCTTAACAATGGGGAAAAAATAAAATACGAATTAAAGGCTAGATCAAACCAAGTTACATCTAAACAAAATCAAGGTGTGCGGGCTGCTGATTTAGTTTATTTAATCATGCCTGATCGTTTTTCAAATGGAGATGCGTCAAACGATACATTTTCTGATTTAAGAGATACATCAAGTGATCGAAACAATCCATACATACGACATGGTGGTGATTTAAAAGGGGTTTCCGATAAGTTTGATTACTTAAAGTCTATCGGCGTTACCTCAATTTGGATGACTCCATTGCTTGAAAATAATATGCCTATTATGCAAGAAGGGCCCTATCTAATGGCAGGATATCATGGGTATTGGATTACTAATCATTTTCAAATTGACAAGCGATATGGTGGTAATAAAGGATATAAGGAAATGGTGAATGAGGCACATCAAAAAGGGTTAAAAATTATTCAAGATGCTGTGTACAATCATGTTGGAGAATATCATCATACTGTTCTTGATATGCCGATGACTGATTGGTTAAATCAATGGCCTTCATATCAAGGTACTAATCATCGTGAAGAAGTATTCATTGATCCACATGCCTCTGAAGCGGATAAAAAAATTATGGTTAAAGGCTGGTTTGTTCCACACCTACCAGACTTAAATCTAGCTAATGCCTATTGCGCGAATTACATTATTCAAAGTTCAATTTGGGCTACTGAAGAATTTGGTATTGATGGATGGCGAGTTGATACGTATAAATATTGTGATGAACAGTTCCTTAATAACATCAATGACAGATTATCATTGGAGTTTCCTAAGCTTACTGTTTTCGGAGAGGCCGTGAGTAACAGTGTAAGTGCTACCGCGTATTTTTCTAAAAATAATATAAATAGCCCTTTTAAGCATAACCTTCAAGGGGTGTTGGATTTTCCAATTAGTCATTCCATATTAGATGCCGTTAACCAAAATTTCGGATGGAATGAAGGTGTCTCTAAATTGTATACAACACTCGCTGAAGATTTTTTATATAAAGATCCAATGCGTAATTGTATTTTTTTAGACAATCACGATACCAATCGATTCTTTTCAATGATTGGAGAAGATATCAATAAATATAAGATGGCCTTGGGATTGCTTTTTACGTTAAGGGGTATTCCTCAAGTGTATTACGGAACTGAAGTGCTTACAAAAAATTTCATGAATCCTAATGACGCGGCAGTGC
>CAMCBE010000116.1 GCA_945872805.1 Chitinophaga pinensis
GTTTACTTCATGAAATTTAATAAGTCTGTTCTTTTGTCACTTTTTATTTTTTTTGCTTCATTTGTTGAGGTTCCGGTTGTTTATTCACAAGAAGTGAATGCAAAAGTCACTCTTGTTTATAATCAAATTGGAAGTACGGTAGATAAAAAAGTATTTCAGACATTACAGACTTCGCTCATTAATTTTATCAATAAGCGGAAATGGACTGGAGATGTGTTCGACATGAATGAACGAATTGAATGTAGCTTCCTATTAAATCTACAATCTATTGTTGAGCCTAACGTATATAAGGGCACACTCACTGTTCAAGCCGGAAGGCCTATTTTTAAGACCAATTATTTATCTCCATTGGTTAACTATATTGATAATGAAATTTCATTTCGGTATGTAGAATTTCAGCCAATTGAATTTAATGAGAGTAGAATATCAGGAACCGAGCCATTGTCGGCAAACCTTGCTGCTGTTTTTGCATATTATATTAATATCATACTCGGATTAGATTATGATTCATTCTCTCCACGGGGAGGTGATCCTTTCTTTCAAAAGGCAAATGTAATTGTGAGCGGTGCTCCTGATGGGCGTTCAATATCTGGATGGAAACCATTTGACGGACAACGCAATCGGTATTGGCTTTCTGAGAATTTGCAAAATAGTCGTTATGCACTAGCACATGATGCCATTTACACCTATTATCGCCAGGGCATGGACAACATGATTGAAAATGAAAGCGAGGCACGTGAGCAAATGTTGAATTCATTTTCAATGTTGAATACACTGAACTCAGAAACACCTAATCTAATGATAACCTCATTTTTCTTTCAAGGCAAAACGGATGAGATTATCAAGCTTTTTAAAAAAGGGACTCTGCAGGAAAAAGTAAGAGCTCAAGAGCTTTGCACAAAGCTAGATATTTCAAATGCCTCAAAGTATAAACAAGAATTGAAATGAGATTTGCAATATTTTCAATAGTTGTAATCTTGATATTGTATTCCTGTTCTCTTGGTGATGAAAGTATTCCTAAGGAGGTTATAAAAATAAATCCGATGGCTGATATCTTACTGGATATAGCAGTTGCAGAATCCTATACAGAATCATATATATTAAAGGACTCTACATTGAATAATGATTCTGTCTACAAAAGTGAAATCAGTAAAGTCTTGCAGCTGCACAATACAGATCCTACTGTTTTTTCAAAAAGTTATTCCTTCTATACAGAACATCCAACCCTCTTTAAAATTGTAGTGGATTCTACGCATGATAGAGCTGTTAGAAAAAAAGAGAGGGTTTATTCAAACGCAAAATCGCATTTCAAGTAAAATCTTACCTATGTTTTTTACCAAGGATGACCTAAAACTTGCCTATGGTGTAGATCTAGATATCGCAGAGGCTTATGTAAATAGACCTGTTCCAACCGAAAATTTATATTGGAAAAATCGTTCGATTTATATCCCCCCTGCTCCAGGATATTTTTTTATGCCGATCTATTCAGATATTCTTCTGCGGTGTGGTGCAGAAAAAGCATTCATACTCAGTGATGTTTTTTTCAAGTTAAATGAATCCATTCTACACTCTGCTGCATTACTAGAACACAAGGAAATAGATTGGTCTACTCATATTTTTCAAAGTATACATCACGCCAGTCCAAGGGTGACTAGGCCAATCTTGTTTTCTGAAATTAGCGAATACCTTTCCCAACCCGTGTTGAGAAAACAAGGCAATTCATTACTAGGTACCCGTTTCCCTTCTTTAAATCGAGCCGATAGCTATTTGCTTTCGATAGCTAGCATCCCGTCTGAACATTTTGATGAGGCTAAAGCCATTCAGGCATGGTACGCATTAATGACATACTTTCTGATTCAGGATGATTTAGCAGACATAAAAGATGATTTAAGGAAAAACGAGGAAAATGTTCTAATCGATGCTGGAATGGATGATGCTGGACTTCAACTCATTACAGAAATGATTGATCAGAGCCATGACTCCTTACTCTCTATCAACCCAATCTTATCTAATCGAATTGATTATAAACGAAAAATGATGGACCTAAAAGAAATTATTCGGTCCATCATCTCCTGACAATACTGCCCTAAAACTTTTTAATTAAAAAGGCAAGTCGTCAGCAGTGCCTCCGGAAATGGCTCCTAGGTTTTCCGAACTAACATTAGTTTCACCACCTCCTTCGTCATTTCGACTAGAGCCTCCCAAGAGTTGTACGCTTAGGATACGTAGGGTTAGTGAAGTTCCTGTAGTGCCATCGTTTTTTGTGTACGATCGCATATCTGGATTTCCTTCTGCATACACTAGCTGACCTTTTTTCAAATAAGGTGCGACGGCCGTGCGGTCAGTCCAATAGGCACATTCAACCCAAATTGTCTTTTCTTTTTGAACACCTGAAGCGTCTTTGTATTTCTCCGAATGGGCCACACTGAAGTTGATCACATTTTTCCCGTTCACTACATTCGTTACACAATCTTTGCCTAGATGTCCGATTACCTGAAGTTTCAACATATAATTTATTTTAATGGTGCAATTTCCATCAAAGTAAAGCTAAACCAAAGATGAAAAGGCATTCTGCGAAGGAGAGTTTTCCACGTATTTGTCAGTAAAATACTCTTGTTGAATGATTTTGGGGGGTGATGTAAAAATCAGGTATTTCAGTTTATTTTTGTCCCATGATAATAAATATAGATCAGGCAAAACTCTTTGAGATTGTTGAACAGGTATTTCTTGGTATGGATTGTTCAACTGATCATGCTCGTATAGCGGCCCATTCATTGGTTTCTGCTGATTTAAGAGGGATTGATTCCCATGGTGTCGCAAGACTTTCGGGTTATGTTCGTCTCTGGGAGGCTAAGCGAATTAATGCAAGGCCAAACATTCAAATAGTGCATGAAACGCCATCCACAGCTGTTGTAGATGGCGATAGCGGTCTTGGATTAGTAGTTGCACCATTCGCTATGGAGGTTGCCATTAAGAAGGCGGAACAGGTTGGAACAGGTTGGGTTAGTGTAAGGCACAGTAATCATTTTGGTATTGCGGCTAGCCATGCAATGATGGCATTGAAAAAGGACATGATTGGAATAGTGATGACTAATGCTAGTGCATTAGTAGCGCCTACTTATTCAAAAGAAAGGATGCTTGGAACCAATCCAATTTGCGTTGCCATACCTGCTGGTAACGAATCTCCCTTTGTGGCAGATATGGCAACAACAACTGCAGCAAATGGTAAGCTTGAAATATTGCAGCGAAAAGGTACCCCAGCACCAACAGGTTGGATTCAGGATAGTCTTGGAGATTCTACGTTGGATGCGCATGCTTTAAAAAATGGTGGTGCATTATTACCCCTCGGAGGTGATCGAGAGCATGGTAGTCATAAAGGATATGCCTTAGGCTCTATAGTAGATATATTCTCAGGAGTACTCAGTGGCGCCAATTTCGGACCTTGGGTGCCTCCTTTCCCATCCTATGTGCCAATGCCAGAAAATCAGCCAGGTCTTGGTTTGGGTCATTTTCTCGGAGCTATGCGAATTGATGCATTTAGGAGTGCGGAGGAGTTTAAGCGCGATATGGATTTATGGATACGACGATTTAAATCTGCAGAACCAATAACAGAAGATCAGCCTGTTATAATTCCCGGTGAGCCTGAAAGGGAAACACAGGCCTTTAGAATGGAAAATGGGATACCATTATTAGAAGTTGTTTGGAATGATATTGTACAAACAGCAGAAAAATTCAAGATCAAACTTTAACTTTACACCTCGTAAAATATCGGCGTATGAAAATTATGAAATTTGGGGGGACTTCAGTTGGGAAGCCTGAGAGAATGCATCAAGTAAAAGATCTTATCACAAAAGATAGCGAAGAAAAAATTGTTGTGTTGAGCGCGTTAAGTGGTACAACAAATGCATTGGTTGGTATTGGTGATGCAATGGCTTCCGGAAATAAGCCTAAGGCCAAAGAGTTGATAGATCAACTGTCTGACCATTATGATCGGTTTATTAACGATTTATTGAATAAAGAGGAAATGTGTGAAAAAGCTAAGAAAGTAATTCACGAGCATTTTGATTTTTTAAACATCATACTTAAGATATCGTTCAACGATGCGCTAAATAAAGATATTCTTGCGCAAGGCGAACTTATGAGTACGAAATTATTTAGCTTGTATCTTGAAGAAATTGGGGTTAATCATGTTCTCCTTCCAGCATTAGATTTCATGGCCATTGATTCAAATGATGAGCCTCAGGTATTGTCTATAAGGGAGAAATTAGCTAAAACCTTAGATGCTCATCGTGGGAGTACGCTTTTTATAACACAGGGGTATATTTGTAGAAATGCAAAGGGCGAGGTTGATAATTTAAAGCGTGGGGGAAGTGATTATTCAGCATCGTTAATCGCCGCAGCTGCCAACGCAAGTGTATGTGAAATCTGGACCGATATCGACGGGATGCATAATAATGATCCTCGCATAGTAAAATCAACACGTGCAATAGAGCGATTAAGTTTCGATGAAGCCGCAGAGCTTGCTTACTTTGGGGCAAAAATTTTACACCCTGCTTCTATTTGGCCTGCACAACAATTCAATATTCCAGTTAAATTATTAAATACAATGGAGCCTGATGCAAAGGGGACTCTTATTGTTAAGGATGCTGACTCTATTGGGGTAAAAGCGGTTGCTGCCAAAGATGGTATCGTAATGGTTAAGATAAAGAGCAGTAGAATGTTGCTCGCTTATGGTTTTTTGAGAAAGATTTTTGAAGTTTTTGAAAAATACAAAACTTCTATTGATATGATTACGACATCAGAAGTGGCTGTTTCTGTAACCATAGACAGTGTCCTTCATCTTGATGAGATTTCAAAAGAGCTTGCTCCACTTGGGGAGCTTGAAATCATACGTGATCAAACTATTGTTTCTGTTGTAGGGAACAAGTTGACTCAGCAAGACGGCTTGCTTACTAAATTGTTTGATTCTTTAACCTCTGTCCATATCAATATGGTAAGTTATGGAGGTAGTGCCCATAATGTATCCATTTTAGTTTCTACAGAGCAAAGGAATGAAACCCTTCAGTTACTTAACAAAGGAATTTTTGGACTAGATTAAAGCTAGGAATGAAATCAAATAATCAGCATGGCATCGCCATAGCTGAAGAATCTGTATTTGTCTTTAATAGCCTTTTTATAGGCTTCCATAGTCAACTCATATCCAGCAAATGCGCAGGCCATTATTAACAAGCTTGTCTTTGGTAAATGAAAGTTTGTTATCAGTGAATCACATATAGAAAATTCATGAGGCGGATGGATGAAAACGTTTGTCCATCCTTCTGAAGGTTTTAACATTTTGTCTGCGGTAAATGTGCTTTCTAATGCACGCATAGTTGTTGTTCCAACAGAGCAGATTCTATGTCCTTCAGATTTTGCTTTATTGACAATTCTACATGCATTTTCATCCACCTGGTAGTATTCCGCTTCCATTTTGTGTTTGCTGAGGTCTTCTACTTCGATTGTTCGGAATGTACCTAATCCTGTATGCAATGTTGTTTCAGCAAAACGGATACCTTGTATTTCAAGTCTTTTGATTAGCTCAATAGAAAAATGAAGTCCAGCTGTAGGCGCTGCAACAGCACCTTCATGCTTTGCGAATACAGTTTGATAGCGTTCTTTGTCTAGTTCATCTGGCTTACGCTTGATGTATTTTGGTAATGGAGTTTCTCCAAGTGCATGAAGGATTAGTTTAAATTCTTCATCAGAACCTTCAAATAGAAAACGTATTGTTCTGCCACGAGATGTAGTATTATCAATTACTTCTGCAATTAGCTCGTCAGCTTCACCAAAATACAGTTTATTTCCTACACGAATCTTTCTTGCGGGATCAACAATGACATCCCAAAGTCTGTTCTGTTTGTTTAGTTCTCTTAGTAAGAAAACTTCTATTTTCGCTCCTGTTTTTTCTTTTCTACCGTACATTCTTGCAGGGAATACTTTTGTATTGTTCACTACAAACACATCCCTCTCTTCGAAATAGTCTAAGACATCACGAAAGGTTTTATTCTCGATGAGTCCAGTATCTTTATGCACGACCATAAGTCTAGAATCTTCTCTACGTTTTGTTGGAGTTTGTGCGATGAGGTTGAGCGGGAAATCAAATCTAAATTGGGATAATTTCATGTTTTCTATTTTGTTGCCTGAAAACAAATCCCGGTTCTCTATTAAAGAGTGTCCACGTATCAAATCTGATCTTACGGTACCAGATTTGTTTTTGGCATTTTGAAGTGGCAAAATTAATGAAAAAATCCCGTTTCAAAGGTAGTTCTGGATATTGTTATCCACCTTTTTTAGACTTCTTTTCTTTTGAACAGGTATTGACTAGTTAGGTGGATTTTAGCCTTTCTTGTGCAGTCTTTAATTAGCTATTATCTTGCATGTATGATCGCCATGCATTTTTCAAAGCCCAATTTTAAAACCCGGA
>CAMCBE010000117.1 GCA_945872805.1 Chitinophaga pinensis
AGTGCTCAAAAATCATTCTCAACAGGCAAATTAGAGAAGAAAAATTTTATTGCCTCTACACTTGATCTCGTGCTTGCCAAGGCAAAAAGCATTGGTAAAAAAGCAGTATGGCAATATTACCTAACGCCAACAGTTAGCTATAGAAAATTAACTGGTCAAGCTAGTAACACTTCATATCAATATACTTCATCTGGATACCAAACCAATTCACTTTTTGCAAAAGACGTTAATGATGCAGTAAGGCATAGGCCAGGGATTGGACTTGAACTTGGAACAGCCATGCTTTATCCATTAACTAAAAAGCTTTCCTTGAAAACAGGCGTTCAACTTAATTATAATCAATACCATATTGAGGCATTTAATGGCAAACCAGAAATCGCAAGCTATGGTATGAACAACTTTGGATACGGTGGAAGAATCCCCATTAATACCATTTCCTACTATAGAAATGCTGACGGATATACGCCAACCTTATTGCGCAATGAACATTATATGTTCTCCATCCCTATCGGGCTTGATTACATAGTAGCAGGCAATAAGAAAATTAATTTTTCAATTGCATCAACGATACAACCTACTTATTTAATTACAAATAATGCCTACTTGATTTCAACTAACTTAAAGAATTATGCACAAGAGCCGACACTAAACAGAAGATGGAACTTAAATTCATCCATTGAGGCTAGTTTGAATATTCAAATGGGTGACTTTAAATGGAGTGTTGCCCCACAATATCGATATCAGTTAATCTCAAGCTTTAAAAATAAATATCCAATCAAAGAAAACTTGATGGACCTAGGGCTCAAGCTATCCTTAAGTAGAACCCTTCGTTAATTTACACCCCCTTAGCAGGATAAATTTTTCTACCGCTTGTCAGTAATGTAATTTTACATCATGACCAAGAACCTGCTGATTCTAATGTTATTCGTAACTGTTCAGTTTTCCTGTAAAGAGAATACTAATACAAAAAAACAGTATTACCCAGTATATGCCTTTCTCCAACAAGAACTCCATACAATTGATTCGCTTCCAGTTGCAGTAACACGTATTCAAGAGGAAGATAATAAGATTGATACAGCCCTCATTACAAAAGCCGATTTTAGAAAAATTGCAGATGGATTGATTGGGAATGACGTGAAAGACGCAGAAGCAATCAACGAATACACCGAAACCGTCTATGAAGACCTAGACTTAAAAGACATCACAATTACATACACAACTGACCAGAAAACTGTTGCCATCTCAAAAATAGAGATACATGTTGACCCTATGACAGCATTAGTAAAAAGCTTTTATGCAGAAAGAACGGATCAAATGAATACCACCCAGATTGTACGTAAAATATTATGGACAAGAGGAAAACAACTGCTCATATCCTCAACGCATTATAGTAAATCGGAAGCACCAAAAAATAAGGTAACTCGATTTAATTGGTAACCCACAAACGAATCAATTAAATGGAGCAAACCCAATTTTATAGCATTCAAAAGAGTTTACCTAATTCTCCAGGTATCTACAAGTACTTCGGAGTAAATAAACAATTACTCTATATTGGGAAAGCTAAAAATATCAGAAAAAGGGTAAGCTCCTACTTCACCAAAAATAATCACTCCTATAAAACAAATGAACTCGTTAAGCAGATCATCCACATTGAATTTACCATTGTCGAATCTGAACACGACGCGCTACTGCTTGAAAACTCACTGATAAAGGAATTCAAACCAAAATATAATATCGTACTAAAAGACGATAAAACATACCCATATATCGCCATCAAAAAAGAAGCATTTTCGCGTGTTTTTCTAACAAGAAGAAAACTAAATGACCAATCAGAATATATCGGCCCGTTCACCACTACACTCAAAGTAAGAGAACTGCTTACCTTTATCAAAACACATATTCCGCTAAGGACATGTAACCTTGCATTAAACCAAGCTAACATTCAGAAAAATAAATTTAAAGTTTGCCTAGAATATCATCTCGGTAATTGTAAAGCCCCCTGTGTAGGGATTCAATCCATCGAAGACTACAACAAAGGATTGGATAACATTAGGCATATTCTTAAAGGAAATTTTAATGAGATCATCACTGAATATAAAACAAAACAGAAAGAATTTATTATAAACTTAGCGTTTGAAAAAGCAGAACATCTTCAGCAAAAAATAAACAATCTAAAAGACTACCAAGCCAAATCAATTATCGTAAGTCCACGACTAGGCGACATGGATGTATTTGGGATGGCCACCTTTGAAGATAATATCGTAATCAGTTTCTTGGCTGTGCGAAATGGAACCATCACCAATTCAAAAATTTCTTCTTTCAGCACGAAAATTGAGGAAACAAATGAAGATCTGCTCTCCCAATCTATTATACATTTTCAAAAATTGGTTGGAAGTAATGCCAAGGAACTTATCATCCCATTCCCGATTGAATTTGGATTAGATCCTTTTAAAATGACTATCCCGAAAAATGGAGAAAAGAAAAAACTGCTTACACTTGCAGAAACTAACGCCAACTATTTCATTGAAGAAATGCGGAAGAAAAAAATGCTTCACCTTAATGACAAAAATACTGACAAACAGTTGTTGTTAAAAAACGTGAAAGCTGCCCTATCGTTAAAAAATACACCTACTCATATTGAGTGTTTCGATAATTCAAACTTTCAAGGGGCATACCCAGTTTCTGCTATGGTATGCTTTAAACATGGCATCCCGAGTAAATCAGAGTACAGGCATTTTAATGTTCAAACGGTTAAAGGAATCAATGATTTTGCAACCATGAAAGAGGCCGTAACCAGAAGATACAAACGCTTGAAAGAAGAAGATACTGCACTACCACAATTGGTTATCATAGACGGAGGAAAAGGACAACTCAGTGCCGCTGCTGAAGCTATTGAAGCACTTGACCTAACAGGACAAATGACCTTAGTGGGTCTAGCTAAAAATCAAGAAGAACTATTTTTTGTAGGTGATCAAGAATCACTAAAACTTGGCTATGATAGCGAAGTACTTAGATTTATAAGAAGCATACGAGATGAAGTACACAATTATGGAGTGACCTTCCATCGACAACAACGAAGCAAGGGCACCTTTGTAAATGAGCTGGAAAGTATACATGGGATTGGGCCACAAACAGCTAGGGAGTTGTTAACCCATTTTCGTTCGGTCAAAAAAATAAAAGAGGCTAGAGTAGAAGATATTGCAGAAGTTGTTGGAAAAACAAAAGCCAATCTTATTCATACATACTTTAAGCAATAAAAAAAGGCTGTCAGTTTTGACAGCCTTTTTTATAATTTGTATTTCTTAGTATGACCAAAGGTCTTGCTCGAAATTGAATATTTTATTCTTGATGTTTTCTCCCTCATATAATCTGAGGATATCATCTTTAATGTATTGCTTAATGTATAAATCGTATGGGTTTTCAATACTCGACTTAACGATTGTACTTGAAAAGTATCTGCTCTCAAAAAGTTCTTCCCAACTCATTTTTGCACCGAAATTTTTACTGTTATATACTTCATATGTTGAGAGAATAGGACGCAAATCAGGATAATAAACCCAGAACAAAGGAGACTCACCTTGCACAGTACCGTTGTTTTCGTCTATATATATTTTAATTGGTGCGATGCCTAAAATACGTACAAACATCCTAGAAGATTCTTTGTCAAAAACCCATTCCTCTTTTAAGCGAAACTTAACGATCTCTTCTGGATTAAACTCTTTACACACTACAGAATCCTTAAAAATGCCTTTAGACCCTGAAGGGTCTTTTGTCCAATCTATAACAGATACTGAATCACATTTTCCTGAGATCACTTCTCCAACCTTTGCAATGGTCATTGGTGTAGTAAACCTATCATCTACGGTAGGATCAAACACCGTAATGTCGCCCTTTTTAATAGCGTGAAGAATGATATTCAAAAATCGTTGACTCCCATTATCATCATCCGCTTTATACCTAAAGGGAAGATTCATTTTTTCTCTAATATCTATCTCCCTCCATACACGCTCACGATACCAGGCATCATCTTCACGGATATGCTCATAATCCAGCGGAGTACGAGTCTTAACCAACTCTCTGTCTATTACTGCATCTGGGCGTAGTGATACCTTCACAGAATCAAATGCAAATGGATCCTTAGTTGGTGGCGGTGGTGGCACAACAACGGTATCCGCTTTTACAATAGCCAAGTTTGCGTCCAACAGCTGAGAATTTGTATTCTTGGAGGTAACTTTCTTTGTTGTCTTTTTAGCACTAGTAGATTTTCTCTTTGCCTGTGAGTTTGCATCTAAAGTGAAAACACCTAGTAAACATATGACCAAAAGACATTTGGACCAGTTAAATTTCATACTATGTTTTTTATACTGAATCATTATTTCAAATTATAAGATAGACTACCAGACAATGTTCTGCTTCGTCCACCAGGGTCTCTAACTACAATATCGGTAATAGCAACTAGTGCACCAGGCTTTAGCTTATTAATTAAGGCTGCAGCAGCACCTGTCCATCTTGCGCCTTTGTTTTCCACTGGAGAATAATCAGGAATATCAAGGCTAACAGCACCAACTCTATAACTTATTACTTCGAAGGGAGCATCAAACTCAGCATCTTCTAGTTTTGCAATAACTCCACCCATAGCCTTAAATGAAGCAGAGGGAACAGATCCTTGCTTTAAATTACCTACAAAGGCTGATGGACTAGGTAACTGCTTAACACGAAACATGATTTTACCTACAGCCTTCCCTTGTACCAATACTGTTACACTTTGTTCGCCTGATGCGTCTTGTGTTGGCTTAGCAATATATTTGTTACCACCTACTTTTGTAATGGCTCCCCCACTAAACTGAGCAGTTACTTTTTCACTTCCTGCGCCAGCTGTTATGGTTAATGGATTTTCAACTCCTATGTATAATACATTCATCTTATCCGGTGAAACAGCAACACCAGCAGGTGCCCCAATTGTATAGTCTATTTTTTTTGAGATTGTTTTTGGCTCTCCTGTGTTTGGATCAATAAAGCTTACACTAACATTCATGCTACGAGCCCCGGTGCCCCCAACATTAAACTTAGATTCTGCTACACCATTCGCATTTACAGAAATACTTCTACCATCAATTGTGACAGTTGGCTTCACATTAGAATTAAACGCACCTAAGCCAGCAGTAACGGTCATTTCTTCTCCAGGCATTAAGTAGGTTGAACTAGTTCCAACCAATGGTTCGAATTTATCCATGATCAGTTTAACTGAACCCACTTGATTTATACAAAAAGTTGCAGCTAAATTTTCAGAATTTTTAATGTCATTCTGAAATTTGCTTAACATAGTTAATGCAGCTACTGTTGGGGTCATGTGAAAATAAGTTGTTACCCAGTCTTGAATTTTATCACCTGTCTTTAGATTACCAGCAGTAGATTGAGGAACTTCCAAATTCAATGGCAATTTTGCACTGATTTGAGCAGCCATATCTTTGTCAATAGACAATAACTTAGATTTAAAACTTTCGAGCTTACCGTATAATTTTTTGCCCTCTCCTTTAGTATCAAATAATCGTGTTGCAGCATCAATGTTGTCCTCTCTAAATGTGCCATCCTCTGCCAAATCAGCCTCCACTTTTAGGTCTTGCTTATATTTGTCTATGAGTACAGAAACCTCATCTGCCAATACTTTTACTTGATCAGCTTTGGGTTTCCATATTGCTGCCTTTTGAGCTGACTTAGGATCTTTAAGGAGTTCTTCAAAACTGCTATATATACCAGAAGTTGAATTTGAAAGTACGCCATTCGATTCCTTAAGGCTGTTATCCACTACCTTGAATGCGTTAAGAATCTCGGCAGACACGTTCAATGCAAGTAAGGCGGTCAATACCAAATACATGATATTGATCATCTTCTGCCGCGGGTCTTTAGGAAGTGCCATATTTCAGATTAATTTAAATATTGTTTGATCAGGTGTTTTACAACTATGCACGGCCTTGCATTGCAGCAAGCATATTACCGTATACACTATTCAAGCTTCCAAGATTCTTGGCCAATAATACAATTTGTTCTTGCGTCTTTTTAGCATCATCAACACTACCCTGCATGGTTTGAGCTACTTTAACCAAGTTGTCATAGAATGAATTCATCGCTTTAATATGGTTCCCTGAATCTTGAAGTTCCAATTCATACATCTTGTTAAGCGAGCCTAAATTGCGAGTAAGATTTTGAACTTGCTCATGGAACGCTTTAGAACCTTCAGCTGCTTGATTGAAAGACTGAACAGAGCCTGCCGCAGTTGTGTATGCATCTTTCACATTGTTAAGTGCTGCTGTAGCCTCTTTTGTTTTAGTTGCATAATCAGCAGTAGCTGACGTGACATCAACCATAACTGACATATTCTGAATAGTATTATTAAACTTTGCAAAGTTTTCGTTCAACTTCTTAAGGTTATCAGGATTGATTTCCTTTT
>CAMCBE010000118.1 GCA_945872805.1 Chitinophaga pinensis
TCATTTATAAATACCAAGCCGTTTATGGAAGTCCAACACAGAATATCCAAAAATGTGCTATTAAGGGCGTGCGTGTTGCCGCCGATGGCTTGAAAGTGCGTATAGTGGTAGAGGGATTAAGGACAAATTACATACATAAGATCACCTTAGATGGTATTCGGGATGTTGAAAATTCCTACTCGCTTATTCATCCAACAGGGTATTATACGTTGAATAATATACCGGATGGGGAGAAGCTAACCTTAGCCTCAATCAGTACAAAGAACTCTGCAAAACAGGATCAATCTGGTTCAGCGGCGAAAGGCAAGTTAACCTATGAGCAAGTCAAACCGTTATTGATTAAAAATACGTGTATAGCGTGTCATAATGCTGATAAAAAGCAAGTTGGACCAGCCTTTAAGGATATAGCACAACGCAATTATTCTATTGAAAAGATATTGGAGCTAATTAAGAATCCTCAACCTCAGAATTGGCCTGATTATAGCACACCAATGGCGCCTATGCCTCAAGTGCCAGAAGCTGATGCACGTAAAATTGCTGCTTGGATAAATTCATTGGCCGTCAAAAAATGATAGCCTGATTTTAGGGCATAAAAAAAGTTCCATCTTGACCGATGGAACTTTTTTTTGAGCGGAAGACGAGATTCGAACCCGCGACCCCAACCTTGGCAAGGTTGTGCTCTACCAGCTGAGCTACTTCCGCGATGTATAAGTCGCTTTTAAGGATTGCAAAAATAAGGCATCGTTGCAATCTTACAAAGTCTTTTTCTTATTTGTATTTTGGAGTGTATTGCGTGCTTTCAGGAACCTCTACTTTAGGCTTTCCTTTATAATGCATGCTATATAAACCATAGCATCCGCCCAATACGAAGGCAAAAAATGCAAAGAGTTGGATATGGAATAAGAAGCGGGAAGAGCTTACCCAATTTCTTCCAAAATCATTCTTTTCAGGACTTTCTAGTGTGTTTTGTTGCATAACGTTTATTTGCGCTGCAAAAATAATCAATCGAGCGTACAAATCATTTTTTAGTGGGAATAATTTCAGAAAATCGGTTTTTCCCCTTGAGAAAATGTTCTATCACAATATTCCCATCAAATTTTCCCGAAATCTCCCCAGTTCTATTTTTTGCATATAGGCTTTTGGATCTATAGAGTAACAGCCAGCTAAAGAATCCAGCGTGAGCTTTGATTACAGCCATAAAGTAGGATGCATTTCCAGATAGTAAACTTTTCCATGCACTGATGGCATCAAGAAGGAATCGAAAACCAATTACCATGATTCGTTCTAGCCCACATAGATTTTTAAACAGCATAATCAGGTTGTTCCTAAAATTTAGAACTGTTTTTTGGGGATTTTCTTTTGTTAGTGTACCGCCACCAATATGATATACCACTGAGCTGGGGCAAATCATGATATGATACCCTTCGAGTTGCATCCGCCAACAAAGGTCAATTTCTTCTTGGTGTGCAAAAAAGAAGGGATCAAATCCGCCCATCTTTTTAAAGATTTCGGTTCTAATAAACATGGCTGCGCCAGAAGCCCAAAAAACTCGTGTTGAATCATCGTATTGATGTTCATCCTTTTCAAGTTTATCGAATATTCTGCCCCTTGAAAATGGATACCCATAGCGATCTATCCATCCTCCAGCAGCGCCGGCATATTCAAAATGGTCCCTTTTATAATAGTTTAATACTTTAGGTTGAACGGCAGCCAACAAGGCGTCTTGATTAAAAAGGGAGATGATGGGCTCAATCCAACCGGGTGTTACTTCAACATCAGAATTGAGTAAAATGGATATATCCTCCTTGATATGAGACAATGCTTTGTTGTATCCTGCTGCAAACCCATCGTTTTGTGGATTGACTAAGATCTTGACCTGAGGGAAATTGGATTCAAGAAATTCAAGTGAATCATCTGTAGACCCATTATCAGCAACGTATACATTTAAATTGGGGTAGGTAGAAGCCAAGACTGACGGGAGGAAATCGGCTAGGTATTTTTTCCCATTCCAATTCAGGATGACGATCGCTACAGATGGTTGATGGGGCAAGGGAATGCGTTGAAAATGAGATAATGAAGTTCTGTCTTAACTAATGCAAGATTATGAATAATTCCACTGATATAAAATCATTCAGGATAAAAAATAAATGGGGTGAGTTCCCTATCACAGAGTTTAATTTTATAAATTTGTCGTCCCTCGGGCCCAGGTGGCGAAATTGGTAGACGCACTACCTTGAGGTGGTAGCGCTGGAAACGGCGTGCTGGTTCGAATCCAGTCTTGGGCACAAATCCTTTCAGCGCAGCTGAAAGGATTTGTTATTTTCAACCCCTTCAACCCCTTCAACCTCTTCAACCCCTTCAACCTCTTCAACCTCTTCAACCTCTTCAACCTCTTCAACCTCTTCAACCTCTTCAACCTCTTCAACCCCTTCAACCTCTTCAACCTCTTCAACCTCTTCAACCTCTTCAACCTCTTCAACCTCTTCAACCCCTTCAACCCCTTCAATTCTTCCTAATTTTAACATTTTTAATTTTGCTGGCATGTATTTTTTTTTAATTTTACGTAACCTTTTTGTTTAAATAGCGTTGTAAAACATCAAATTTCAGTTTATGAATAAATTTTTTAAAATTCTATTTCTATTTTCTCTTATCGCTTACATAGTCAGTTGCGATAAAAGGGAAATTACTTTGCCTAAAAAACCTGAAACAATCGATGATAAACGAATGAAAGCCGGGGTTATGGCTAAAGTGAATGACCTTGACTTCATCTCCGCTGTCAATTCTCCTGATACGGTTAACCTCATTGATCCCAACGCAGTCGACCCGAATCAGCCCACTCCATATTATGCAACCTATGGTTCAAATGATTCTTCCCTTATTATTCTAGCTGATGGCGAAATGCCAGCGGAAGACTCCGTAAAGTATGCTAAGATTTTACTTTGGATTACACGGTTCAAAGGGGCTGATACCTATTCTATTAATGACGGGTCTAGTTTAGCTGTTTTTAGTATTGTTGACTCAACGTATAACTTAAGGCAGTTCATGAGTAGCGATTTACCTAACAATGGAAATGTGAAAATCAGCTACTTTGATACTGCGGCCAATACCATTAGTGGGACGTTTGAATTTAATGCTATCTCTAATGATAGTATATTGGTAGTCAAAAACGGGGTATTCAACTCAGTAAAAATAAACTGATTTTAACCATGTATAAAACGTCTACAATTCTAGTTGTTTTTTCTCTTGCAGTTTGTATTGTAAGCTGCCAGAAAAAGGAATTGACCTCGCCAAAGACACCCGGAGCCATCGATGATACAAAAATCAAGGCAGGGGTTATGGCTAAAGTAAATGGCCTTGACTTTATCTCAGCTGTCAATTCTGCCGATACAGTTAACGTGATTGACTCAAACGCAGTTGATGCAAATCAATCTCCGTATTACTACTCCTCCTTTGTTGAAGATAGTTCTACCGTAGTCATTTTAGCCATTGGCGAAATGCTGGCTCAAGACTCGGTAAAGTATGCTAGGATCTCTCTTTGGATTACTCGATTTAACGGTGCAGGTACCTATTCTATGAACGACGGTTCCAGTTTCGCATACTTTGATGTCGTTGATTCAAACGATAATTTTAGTCGATTCTCGAGCAGCGACCTACCTAATAATGGCAATGTAAAAATTAGTTCCTTCGATACAGCCGCTCATACAATTAGTGGAACCTTCGAGTTTAATGCCATGTCAAATGATAGTTTACTCGTAGTCAAGAACGGGGTATTCAATTCTGTTTATATACATTGAGGCAAAGAGCTTAGGTTTTTCTATATCTAATGCACAGGGAATGAATTCTCTATTTCCACTTTTGTGTTCAACTCCTTCAACCCTTCAACCCTTCAACTTCTTCAACGTGATATTAACTATAACGTTGAACTCTTTTCTTTTAGTTTACCCTACTAAAATTGTTATTTTTGATGCTATAGAAACAGGCAACTCCTCAGGGCTAAGCATACGTGTTTCTTCTTTTTATTATTTATGTATTATTTATACTAATGAAAATATGACGACAGAATCTACTTATTCCTTTTCTGCTTTACAGCAAGTACTGGATGAACTTCGAGAAAAATGTCCCTGGGATCGAAAGCAGACCATTCAAAGCCTTCGCCAGCTCACTATAGAAGAGTGCCATGAATTAGCTGATGCGATCACTTCGAATGATTGGAATGGCATTAAAGAAGAACTTGGCGATGTATTGCTTCATATTTTGTTCTATGCTAAAATTGCAACAGAACAAAAACAATTTACCATTCAGGATGTAATGGAAGCCGTCCGACAAAAATTAATCTACAGGCATCCTCATATTTATGGTGATGTGGTAGTGCAAGATGAAGAAGATGTTAAACGGAATTGGGAAAACCTAAAACTAAAAGAAGGCAAGACTTCCATTTTAAGTGGGGTGCCTCGATCTCTTCCACCGATGGTACAAGCGATGCGCTTACAGGAAAAAGCAAAGCAAGTCGGTTTTGAGTGGGAAAACAAAGAGCAGGTATGGGAAAAAGTATTGGAAGAATCGGAGGAAGTGCTGGAGGCTGTAAAAAATGCAGAGTCTCAACCAACGGATAAGACTTTACAAGAAAAGATGGAAGATGAGATTGGCGACTTATTTTTTTCAGTAATTAATTATGCTCGGTTTTTGAATATTGATCCAGACAACGCCTTGGCTAAGACCAATAGAAAGTTTATGAATAGGTTTCAGGCAATGGAGAAAGAAGTAGCTGCTAACGGACAACTCATGACAGATTTAAATTTAACGGAAATGGATGCTATTTGGAATGAGGTGAAGAAAAGGGAAGCCTGAGTTATCTTTTAGCATGCTGTCTAACTAAAAAACGTTCAAACTCATCTTTTGAGTAACTGCTCAGGTTATTCTCATTCTTTAGGGCACCTTTTTGTGCTGCCAAAACTCCATAGCGGATATCGTTGAAGCCATCAATATGGTGTGCGTCTGGGTTGATGGATAGCAATACACCTTTCTGTTGTGCCTTACTCACCCAGGTCCAATCTAAATCAAGCCTCCTAGGGTGTGCGTTGATCTCAAGGACCACATCATTTACTGCACAAGCATCAATAATTTTATCATGGTCGATAGGGTAGCCCTTTCGGCTCAATAACAATCTGCCGGTAGGATGGCCAAGGATACTCGTAAATGGATTTTCTATGGCGGTGAGCAGCCTTTGCATTGCTTTTTCTTCAGTCATTTTCAGGTTTGAGTGCACAGAAGCGATCACTATGTCAAATGTGCTTAGAAATTGATTGGAATAGTCAAGTGCCCCATCATTTAGAATATCGCACTCAATACTTTTGTAAATCCTAAACGGGGCTAGTTTTTGATTCAATTCGTCAACATATTGATGTTGTGCTTTTACGCGTTCTTCACTGAGGCCGTTTGCATAGAAAGCTACTTTACTGTGATCACTGATTACTAAATATTCTAATCCTCTTCGTATACATTCTGCAGCCATTTCTTCAATCGTATTGCTGCCATCACTCCAATCGCTATGGCTATGAATTATGCCTTTGATATCGGATGGTTGAACTAATTGAGGGATCGGATTCAATTTTGATGCATCTATGATTTCTACAGTTTCTCTCAAGTATGCAGGAATGAAATGAATATTTGATGACTTAAATATTTCTTCTTCTGTATGATATCCTGATGGATTAAATGGAAAATCGTTTTCCCATCGTGCAATGAATTCTTCGCTTGATGATAACCGAAAATGCAATTCATAAATATTCGATGTACTGGTGCAATGTATTTCAATCGCTACATTTTCATCACCAATGCATTCGACTTTTTCTGTTGATTGATTCGTTATTTTGAAGTTTCCAGCGATGAAAAATAATTTTATATTTTCTAGGGAAACATCAGTTATCCACATCAATTTTTCGATAGTTGGGAGCTGTCTAGCGAATGCGCCAGATGCTAAAATGGTATTTTGGGGGAATGCTTTGTTAAGTAATTGATGCATGTGATGGGCATACAATTCAACTTCTGAATACAGAAAATGTCCTTGATGTTTGAAATAAAACTCAATCGCATCTGCTACATTTTTTTGTGTTTTCTCTCCAAATCCTTTGTATAATAAAAGACGATTTTCATTACAGGCATAGAGTAATTCACCAATATTTTCAATGCCCATATCTTTCCAAATGGTGGAAATTTTTTTCGGCCCCAGTCCTTTAATTTGCATCATCTCAAGAATACCTTCGGGCGTTTTTTGAATGAGTGCATCAAGGGCCTCTAGTTTACCTGTGTCTAAAATTTCTATTATTTTTTTTCCAGTCGATTCACTAATTCCCTTGATTGAAAACAATTCTGCTTGTGGTAAGGATGACAGTTGAACTGGTGCTTTTTCAATGCTGAAAGCTG
>CAMCBE010000119.1 GCA_945872805.1 Chitinophaga pinensis
CCGAGCAAACAAGAATAGCGCCGTCCATCTGGGCAGCACCGGTGATCATGTTTTTGACATAGTCAGCGTGGCCCGGGCAGTCAACGTGCGCATAGTGGCGGTTGGCTGTTTGGTATTCCACGTGGGCTGTGTTAATAGTGATACCACGCTCCTTTTCTTCAGGGGCAGCATCGATTTCATCGTACTTTTTCTCTTGAGCCCAACCACTTTTTGCTAGTTGATTAGTAATAGCAGCAGTGAGTGTGGTTTTACCATGGTCAACGTGGCCAATGGTACCAATGTTTACGTGGGGTTTATCCCGCTTGAAAGTCTCTTTAGACATTGTTATCCGTTTTTGTTTGTTTTTACTTGGTTTACCTATTGAAACGGCCGCAAAGTTAATTCACTTTGGGTCGAATAAAAAAAGTTTTTTTACTCCTCACCTCTCTAAACACTCCTCAACCTCTCTAAACACTCCTCAACCTCTCTAAACACTCCTCAACCTCCCTAAACATTCCTCAACCCACATCAACCCAAATCAACCCCTTCAACCTCCTCAACCTCTTCAACCTCCCTAAACATTCCTCAACCTTCTTCAAGGGATAGAGCCGTTATGGGGAATTGAACCCCAGACCTCTTCCTTACCAAGGAAGTGCTCTACCACTGAGCTACAACGGCTGGAAACCGCTGTTGCGGCATGCGAGCGGGAGACGAGGCTCGAACCCGCGACCTATAGCTTGGAAGGCTATCGCTCTACCAACTGAGCTACTCCCGCATGTTATTACTGACAAAAAAGCAAACCCGTATTCCAAATGAAATGTGGGCAGGAGTGGATTCGAACCACTGAAGTCGTAGACAGCGGATTTACAGTCCGCCCCATTTGGCCGCTCTGGAACCTGCCCTTCAACATTCAACAGCACAAGCAATACGCATAAATCATATCGCTGAATGGAGCCAGAGAAGGGACTCGAACCCCCGACCAGCTGATTACAAATCAGCTGCTCTACCAACTGAGCTACTCTGGCTTGTTTGAATGTGAAAGGATGATTTGTACTTCCTTACCAGTATCCTTAAATAAATAAAGAACTATCCCCCTTTTTTAGGGGATGGCAAAGGTAGTGGAATTCTTGAAAAGCAAAAATTTTGTCCCGCTCTTTTTTGTAATTATTTCAATGGGGTGAAATCAGACAGCTTGCTTCTCCTTAACTTTTTTGATTTGCATCATCATAGACTCTACCGCTTGATCAAAAGATTCCTCAAATGACTTACTGCTATGCTTCACAAAAAGCTCATGGCGAGGCACGGTTAATCGAATCTCTGCAACCTTATCTTTAATCTGATGGATAACATTATCTAATTTCAAATACACATCAACTTTCATAATCTTATCATGAAGGCTGTCTAACTTATTAATCTTTTTATTTACATGCTCCAATAGCGCTGCATCTGCATCAAAATGAATGGCGTGAATTGTCAGTGTCATATCCTTATTTTTTAGTGAAAAATATCGCTACATAATCCCTCAGGATCATGTAGAAAGTTAGCCCTTAATAGAGTGATATCAAATTATAAATTCACAAAAAAAACCAAAAATCATCTTTTGAAAAATACCCCCTTTACCCCTTTGGATGGGCCTTCTTATGAATGTCCCTCAACCGCTCAATGCTGTTGTGGGTATATACTTGGGTAGCAGCTAAACTGGAATGCCCCAATAACTCTTTAACGGCATTCAACTCAGCCCCATTGCCCGTTAAATGGGTAGCGAAACTATGGCGTAACACATGTGGACTCTTTTTTTCGGCAGTCGTAATCAAGGATAAATAATGCTTAACGACATCATATATTTTACGGGCTTGCATGGGCTTACCCTGACGAGTGAGTAATAAATTCAATGCAGTGCTATCCGGAAACAATGCAGTCCGCTCAATCAGGTAGCTTTCTACCGCCTTCAACATGTCAACATTCATTGGAATTATGCGCTCCTTATTGCCCTTACCAAGCACTTTCAATTGCCCACCTGCATGATTGATCTGGGCAATTTTTAAATTCACCAACTCACTCACCCGCATTCCCGTTTGATACAATAAGGAAATCAACAAGTGCGCCGTTCTGCCTTCAAAACTATCAGGGAAAACAGTATCATTCAACAACAGATGCATCTGATCCTGCTCGACATAAGAAGGCAAACGTTTTTTTGTTTTCAGCACTTGCATGGTTTTCGTTGGATTGACGTTAACCAGTTGCTGCACCAAACAAAACTTAAAAAAAGAACGAACAGACGATATTTTTCGATTAATACTTCTGGGCTGAATTTTCTGTAACGTCAATGCAGCCATCCAGCTTCGAATCATGGCAGCATTGATTTGTGCAGGATCTGTTGTATCAAATTGAGCCTGTAAAAATTCAAAAAAAACCTGTAAGTCATCGGCATAGGCCCGAAAGGTATGCACAGAATAACGCTTCTCGAATTTGATGTGATCGAGAAAGCGGAGCAAGACAGGATGCGAGATTTCAGGCATAAAAAAAGTAGTCATAAAGTTATGAAACCTAATGACTACTCAAGTATATTTAATTAAACCGGTCGACTACGACTCTATCTCTCCGGTAAAAATCTTCTGCTTGTAAATTGCTTTCAACACCTCACCCCTACGTCTGATAGAAGGTTTAATGAACGCTTGACGCTCACGAAGCTGAAGTAAGATCTTAGCTTTCTCAAACTTCTTCTTGTACTTCTTAAGGGCTTTGTCGATGTTTTCGCAATCTTTAGAATCGATAATTAACATATTGTTCCTCGTTTTTGGGACTGCAAAGATAATATTTTGATTCATTTTTCCAAAAGGAATCTGAAATTCATTTACAAGTCAGAACTTTACCCCAAATTGAGCTCATGTTTACAGGAATTATAGAGGCCCTAGGAACCATCAAACGCACTGAAATAGAGGGCTCCAACATGCATTTTTGGGTAGAAGCTCCTTTTTTCAATGAATTAAAAATTGATCAAAGCGTAGCACATGATGGGGTTTGCCTAACCATTGATACCATGGAATTGCCTTTTTACCGCGTTACCGCCATCAAAGAAACCCTGAGCAAGACTACCCTTGGAAGCTGGACGATCGGCAAAAAGGTAAATTTGGAGCGGGCAATGATCCTTGGATCGAGGTTGGATGGGCACCTTGTTCAAGGCCATGTGGATTGTACAGGCAGATGCATTGGGGTTGAAGTAGGAGAAGGAAGTTGGAAATATACTGTTGAATACCCCGAGCAATTCAGAAGGTTGATCATCGAAAAAGGCTCAATCTGTGTAAATGGAACAAGCCTAACGGCTTTTGATTTGAAAGAGAACACATTCTCAGTAGCAATTATACCCTACACGTATAACAATACGAATATCAATGAGTTAGAAGAGAATAGTGTAGTGAACTTGGAATTTGACCTGGTGGGGAAGTATGTGATTAATATCTAGAAGAAAATGTGAAACTAAGAACCACAGGCTGTCGCATATATGGCATCATTAGTGGCATTGGTTTTACCGTCACAGTCAGCTTTAGTTAAATTAATATTTAACTCATAAATCTGTGGTTTAAGCCAACTAGCCTTAACCTCTTTCAGATTGCCTTTATTTTCCATAAAACTTAATGTTGTCTTTATCTGTAGTTACATCTTCTCTATGCCTAATATGCCATAAAACGCATAAATTCAATGATTAATAACGCTTTAGGGGGCTACATATTGCATGATTTTGCAAGTCAACCCTTTCTGCTTTACTTTTGCTTAAATTATTCAAAAATGGGCTTGATAGAAGAACTCAGCTGGCGTGGATTGATACAGGATATCATGCCAGGCACAAAAGAGCAGCTTGAAAAAGAATCCACCACAGCTTATATTGGTTTTGACCCTACAGCTGATAGCCTTCATATAGGCAGTTTAGTTCCCATTTTGTTACTATATCACTTACAACAGGCTGGACATACTCCTATAGCCTTAGTTGGCGGCGCAACGGGTATGGTTGGAGATCCCAGTGGGAAAAGTGAAGAAAGAAACCTGTTAGATGAAGAAACCCTAGCAAAAAATGTAACCGGAGTTGGCAAACAACTTCAAAAATACCTCGACTTTTCAGCAGAAAGGAAAAACAAGGCTGAAATTGTAAACAATTATGATTGGTTCAAAGGGTTGGGCTTTATTGAATTTCTGAGGGATGTCGGCAAGCACATCAGCGTGAACTACATGATGTCTAAAGACAGTGTTAGGAAGCGTATTGAAGGTGAAACCGGCATTAGTTATACGGAATTCGCCTATCAGTTGATGCAGGGATATGACTTTTATTGGCTCTACAAACATAAAAACTGCAAGCTCCAAATGGGAGGAAGCGATCAGTGGGGCAATATCACAACGGGAACAGAGCTTATCCGTAGAAAGGCTAGTGGAGAAGGATTTGCGTTTACCTGTCCATTGATTACCAAAGCAGACGGTGGGAAGTTTGGCAAAACAGAAAAAGGCAATGTATGGCTAGACCCAGAGAAAACCTCTCCTTTCCAGTTTTACCAATTCTGGTTAAACGCGGCGGATGCAGACGCAGAAAAATGGATAAAAATCTTTACCCTCCTACCCAAGGATGAGATCAATAGTCTCTTGACCTTACACCTACAAGATCTAGGTGCAAGGGTATTGCAGAAGAAACTGGCAGGGACCGTTACTACGTTTGTTCATGGGGCAGCGGAGTTTGAAGCAGCAAAACAAACCACCGAGCAGTTATTTGGGAAACAGCAAGAGGTGAATCTAAAGGAAATGGATGAAGCCGCATTGTTGGTAGCCATGGAAGGTGTTCCTGTCCATAACATTTCAGCAGAGGTCATTAAGCAAGGCATAGATATAGTATCGTTTTTGAGTGATACAGGCATTTTTCCAAGCAAGGGAGAAGCGCGTAAAATGGTGCAAGGTGGTGGGATTAGCATAAACAAAGAAAAAGTATCGGATATCAATTTTATGATAGATTCAACCGCTCTTATTGCTGAGAATTTCATCATTATTCAGAAGGGAAAGAAAAATTACTTCCTTGTAAAACAAGTTTGATCAAAGAAAGCTAGTCTTATCATCAGGTGAAAATTTGGCATCAAGAATAAAATCCTTATTGTTGCGCTCCGTTAATCTTGCTGCCCGATAGTATAATGGTAGTACGTCAGATTTTGGTTCTGATTGTCTTGGTTCGAATCCAGGTCGGGCAACAAAGAAAAAGGTTCCACATTTGGAACCTTTTTCTTTTAATCCATTTTTACTTTTCCTGATTTCCTCAACCAACGTAAGAAAAGATAATATAACCCCAAGAGCGGTATAACGACCATAATCAAGTTATTCCTCAACGAAGAATCTTCTCCAACCAACTGAGGGTATTTGTATACTATCGTAAGGAAAACACCAGCCAGCCAGAATATCTGTGTATTGTATTCTGTAAACAACCACCTTACCCAATTGAATTTCATAGTAGAAAATGTTGAACCAATACCTTTAAAATTAGGAAGCCACCTGTTTACTGTTTTGCAGTACTCCTCATAATCAGTCCCAAATTTTTGCTTTAGAAAATTCTCCTCTGCTAACACAATCGCTTGGTATATAAACAAGAAAACAGGAACAACAATCAATACATAAATCAACGAATTGGACAAAATACCCAACCCTAGTAACATCAAATTATTACCAACATAAAGAGGATTACGACAATGATTGAACAACCCACGAGTAATCAATGCCTCTGCATGAATTTTTAAATCCTTTCCGCCTCTTTCGATGAATGTCAATCCGATGGTTAAGCCACGAATCACTATCCCCAATGTTGTAATCAACAATCCAATGTAAAAAGATAGAAACCAATAGTCTTGACCAAATCGCTCTACCGTAAATAATTCAGGCGACGGAATCAATAACAACGCGTAGAGAAAAATGAATAATTGATTTCTGTACTTGAAGAAAAAATTTCCGATGGTTATCATGTAAATTTTAATTTATAGGAATGGAAATGATTAGTGTGCTAAAGCTTGCAAAATTTCTTCTACTATATCATCTGGATGTTCTAGCCCGACTGACAAACGAATAAGTCCGGGTGTTATGCCAACCGCAGCACGCTCGGCCTCTGATAATTTTGAATGGGTCGTACTGGCTGGATGGGAAGCAATTGTTCTCGTATCCCCTAAATTATTGGTCATCGACAACCACGTTAGGCTATTCAAAAACTTCCGTCCACCTTCAATCCCAGTTTTAAGTTCAAACGTCAATACACCGCCTCCATTCTTCATCTGTTTTTGTGCAATGGCATAGTGTGGATGAGAAGGTAAGAATGGATACTTGACATTTTCTAAGGCAGGATTCCCTTCAAGCTTTTTAGCAATGTATAATGCATTCTCAGCATGCTTATCCATCCGCACATATAATGTTT